>DASTBJ010000504.1:0-6206 GCA_035712125.1 Terriglobia bacterium | reverse complement strand
GAGAGAATCGTGGACATCATCCGGCAGGACCAGCTCTTCAACAATGACGCCCTTGCCCTCGAGCCGGCGTTTCAAATCGATGGACTGACGAAACTCAACAATCCGGTCGTCATCGCCGTGAATGAGCAGCACGGGAGATTTCCAGGTTGGTATTGCTGAAATCGGCGACGATTCGAACTGCACCTTCAACGCCTGTTTCAAATCGGATTCGGTGATGCCATCGCCTACCAGAGCATGCGCCAGCTGTGTGGTATTGACCGGCTGCAGCCGGTCGTGCACTCCATGAACGTCAACGCCGGCGGCAAATACGTCGGAATTGCGGCCCAACGCCAGGGCCGTCAGATAGCCACCCAGAGAAGCTCCCCACACCCCAATCTTTGCGGGGTCTACATCCGGTCGTGATTGAAGGTATTTCCCGGCGGCCAGCACATCCCGGTATTCGGATGCGCCGCGGATGCCGGTGTTTTCCGGAAACTGGAAGGCCTGTCCGTAGCCCACACTCAGTCGATAGTCCACCGACAGGACGATGAAACCGCGGCTGACGAGATACTGATTTGCTCCGTAGTCGTTCGCATACTCCCAGCGGTTGTGCCAGCCGAGCAGCATCTGGCGCGGGCCTCCACCGTGAATGTAAACAACCGCCGGCTTTCGTGCGGGGCCACCAGAGGGCAGGAACAACTGCCCATGTGCCTCAACTCCATCGCTCGCTCGGAACGAGACCTGCTGAGGTGTGACCAACTGCGCGGAAGGGAAGTCCCCCGGCAAACGGTTCAAACCCAGTGTGCGCGGAGTGCCGCCCGCTATGGGAATGACAGCCGGAGCAGGCGGCCTCTGCGCCGTAGCAGCAAGGAATGCGACGATCTGATTGTCCCCGGTGACAACGGGACTCCATTCGATGCTCATTCCGCTGGTCAGCGCCACGGGGGCCGCAGATCCGTCCACGGGAACCTTGAACAGGTGCCGGCGGGCAATGTCGTCTTTATTCGTTCCGGTGTTCGCGCTGTAGATAACAGAGCGACGATCGGCAGACAGCGTCATCTGTTCCACCATGAACGATCCGGGAGTCAGGAGCCTGGGTTTGCCGCCTGTGGCCGGCCGGTCGAGCGCATACACGTGCGGAAATCCAGCGCGGTAGGACAAGAACACGAGCGTATCGTTTCCGGCCCAGCGCGTGCCGATCCCTCCAGGGTTTTGAACAATCGGATCAATCGGAGTTCCGCTTGTTTGAACGGTTACTGCGGGCACCGGCGCATCTGGCCCCCCTGCGCCGCTGACGTCGGCGACCAGAATCGCCCACGGCGCTTCGATCCGCTTCAGTGGAGGCTGGGGTGTACCGCCGACGCCGGGTTGTCGAAGGAAGGCGATCCTCTTGCCGTCCGGCGACCACAGAGGCATCGAGTCCCGCGATGTCGATGGCGCAATGAATCGAATCGCCCGTCCTGGCGTGAACAAGCCGATAAAGCTGTGGTCGGTACGATCCGATACAAAGGCGAGCGTCTGCCCGTCGGGCGACCATATCGGAGAGTCGCTGGTGCCGCGGGCGTAGAACGCCTGCTGAGCCGGCCGCGAGCCATCTATGGGCGCGATCCAGATCCGTCGCTCTCTCGTAAAAGCAACGCGCGCGTTGTCGGGCGCGATGGCCGGACTGTCACCTTCGCCAATGAGCCTGGGCGCTCCACCACCGAGTCCTACCGACCATATTTGAACGCGTGGCTGAACGGGATCGCCTGCGGGATTCGGAGCCGCATCCCCCGGACGGCCGCCGTGGTCGCCGCCCCGAACATAGACCAGGGTCCGGCCATCATTTGAGAACGACAGCTGCGTGAGCTCCTGCCCATCGTCATCGGTATAGGTTGTGATCTTGCGCGCTTCGAATGCCGGGCCTTCTGCAACGTAGACATTACGAACTCCCCGTTCGTTAAACGTCCATGCGATCGTCGTGCCGGTCGGAGACGCGACAAGATTTTCGGGTGACGGAAAACTCAGGATCTGCTCGACGGTAAAGTTTCGCTGGACCTGCGGTGTTGCTTGCGTCGCGGCGATCCAGGCCAGGCTTAAGAGGAGGGCGAACGTTGTGAGTTTCATGGATAAGCGATTCTACGTCCCGCCGGAAGTTAAGTCGAAACTTCCTGCGCGGACGGGTATCCGGGTATCGATTTCGCGCATCGAACTGCACGCAGGATTGCCCGCGATACGACTTCAGCAGCGAGCGCACCAATGTGGCCGACATCGACTACGGTCGGGTTATCACCGGTGCTGATGGCAAAGATCGTGTCGCCGTCCCACGGAGTATGTACCGGGTTAATTGTTCGAGCCATACCATCGTGACCCATCTGCGCAATCTTCTTAAGTTGAGTCTTCGAAAAGACAACGTTTGTGGCAATAACCCCGATCGTGGTGTTCGTCGTCTCGGAAGGAATGCCTCCGCGTGCCCAATCCATCACGTCGATGAATCCATCGCCCCGGGGTGAGCGGGATCCTGCGACGATTCTTCCATTTGACGGATCGATCACATTGCCGACGCAGTTCACGACCATCAGCGCCGCGACGACAACATCGCCGCTCATCCGCAGGCTGGCTGTTCCAACTCCACCCTTCATTGGCAGGCCCGGCTGCATCTTGCCGAGCGTCGCGCCAGTCCCTGCACCGACATTACCTTCGTCGACGGGGCCGATCTTTGCGGCCATGCAGGCGTGATAACCCGACTCTGCATCCGGGCGAATCGTCGCGTCGCCGAGCCGGAGATCAAACAGAATCGCCGCAGGGACTATGGGAACTCGGGCGAAGGGCGTGACATATCCGATTCCTCGCTCTTCCAGATACCGCATAACCCCCGACGCGGCATCGAGACCGAAAGCACTGCCGCCGGACAGCAGGATTGCGTGCGCCTGTTCGACATGGTTGATCGGATCCAGCAGATCAGTCTCGCGGGTGCCCGGCGCGGAACCCCGAACATCAACACTGGCTGTAGCGCCACGTTCGCATAACACAACGGTGCATCCGGTCGGCCGCCGAGTCTCGGTGAAGTGTCCTACCTTGATGCCGGCAACGTCCGTAATGAAGCCTTCCGATGGGGCCATTAGAACGAATGCTAAACTGAAACGCCGTGAAATCCCTTCAGGAAAACCTGCCGCTGTCGGCGTGGACAACGTTTGGCGTTGGCGGAAACGCAAGGTACTTCCTCGATGCAACATCCGAAGAGGCGATCATTGATGGCCTCGACTATGCCAGGCGGAAAAACCTGCCTGTGTTTGTGCTCGGCGGCGGATCGAACCTCCTTGTTTCCGATCGCGGCTTTGATGGGCTCGTATTGAGAATCGGATTGAAGGGCATGACGTGGGAAGGTTCGCGGCTTCGTGCGGCGGCAGGCGAAGACTGGGATGCGGTTGTCGCTGCCTGTGTGGCCAGGGGCCTGGGAGGAGTTGAATGTCTCAGCGGGATTCCCGGTCTCGCTGGTGGCACACCTGTTCAGAACGTCGGTGCTTATGGCCAGGAGACGGCGGACGTGCTGGTCTCCGTAGTTGTGCTCGATCGACATGCAGGACAACGGTTAGACCTATCCAAACAGCAGTGCGGGTTCGCATATCGCTCCAGCATTTTTAATACGATCCACAAAGACCGCTACATCGTACTTTCCATCGACTATGAACTTCGCGCGGGCGCGGAGCCGCAGCTGAAATACCCGGACCTCAGGCGACGGTTTGAGGGGAAGACCTCATTGCCGACGCTTGCGGAGATCCGTACTGCCGTTCGGGAGATTCGCGCCGCAAAGGGCATGCTGCTGGTCGAAGGCGACGCCGACTGCAGAAGCGCGGGTTCCTTTTTCAAGAACCCGATTCTCTCCGAGGCCGAGTACTCCCGTCTTCAGGACAATGCGCCGGAAGGCGTTCCGCGAT
This sequence comes from Terriglobia bacterium, assembly GCA_035712125.1. GTDB lineage: Bacteria > Acidobacteriota > Terriglobia > 20CM-2-55-15 > 20CM-2-55-15 > DASTBJ01. Next base: position 2,310 of record DASTBJ010000504.1, on the reverse strand, counting down.
ATCCTGCCGGAACCGGCACGGTAAAAACATCCGCAGCGTGGTTGATCGAACGGGCGGGATTTAAAAAAGGATTCGCGATGGGAGCTGCCGCCGTATCGACCAAACATACCCTTGCGCTGGTAAATCGTGGCGGCGCAAAGGCCGGCGATATTATCCGTCTCGCCCGCGAAATACGGCGTGGCGTGGAAGATACTTTTGGAATCCGACTGGTTCCCGAGCCGGTATTTATCGGTTTCGATGAGGATTTTTGAACAAGCCGCCTGGAAGGAGCGTTCAATGAAAAAGTCTGCCTTGCTCGTGGTGTTTGCTGTTTTTCTCGGGGCATCGTGCTCCCGGCCGGATCGCAGCGCTTCGACAGAGACCGCGATCCCCAAGATTCCTGTCGAGAAACACACGCTCGCGAATGGCCTCGATGTTCTTCTTGTGGAGGATCACCGGCTGCCGCAGGTGTCAGTCGACATCTGGTATCACGTGGGCCCGGTGAACGAAGAGAAGGGCAGAACCGGATTCGCTCACCTTTTCGAACACATGATGTTTCAGAAATCGAAACACATCCCCGAAGACAGCTTCTTCCGATTCCTGCAGGCTGCGGGCGCCAGCACCGTCAATGGATCCACCGCTCCGGATCGCACGAACTACTATGAGACCGTCCCGAGCAACCAGCTCGAGCTGGCTCTATGGCTTGAATCTGATCGGATGGGATATCTGCTGGATGATCTGACGGAGGGTTCCTTCCGGAATCAACAGGATGTCGTCAGGAACGAGCGACGCGAGAACTTTGAGAATCGGCCCTACGGCGTCGTCGAAGAAACGATAGCCCATCTGTTGTATCCCAGGGACCATCCTTACTATGCCAACGTCATCGGTTCGCACGCCGACATCCAGGCAGCGGAACTGAAGGACGTGAAGGCCTTCTTTAAACAATATTACGTGCCGAACAATGCGAGCCTGGCCATCGTCGGGGACTTCCAAAAGCCGGAAGCTCTGGCTCTTGTTGAAAAGTACTTCGGCTCTCTCAAGCGCGGGCCGGACGTGCCGCCAGTTAAGGTCACCACGCCTCCCATTACGGAAGAGCGCCGAGCCGTAATCAAAGATCGCATCGAGCTGCCGCGTCTGTACATGGCGTGGACCGTCCCGCCGATCTATACGGATGAGGATGCTCTCGCGGATATCAGCGCAGACATTCTTGGAGGCGATAAGGTCAGCCGTCTTTATAAGAGCCTTGTTTACGACAAGCGACTCGCCCAGGACGTTGCGGTGTACAACATTTCCTATACGCTGGGCTCAACGTTCACGATTCAGGCAACCGCCGCGCCGAATCACACTCTTGAGGAACTCGAAAAGGAGATCGACGCTCAGCTTGAGACCCTCCGCACAACACCTCCCCCCGCGGCAGAATTGGACGGCACCAAGCGATCCATCGAACGCATCACGCTGTTTTCTTTGGAGTCCAGCGGTGGTGTGGCGGATCGCATCAATGCATACAACCACCACAAGAAGGATCCGAACTTTCTCGAGCAGGACATCGAGCGTTATCGGAAAGCTACACCCGAGGCAGTCCGTGACTTCGCCGCCAAACACCTGACGAAGAATTCTCGCGTAGTCGTGTACGGAATGCCCGGGGAACCGGACTTCGGACCTCCAGTCCCACCGTCGCCAAAATCGACGAGCCGCGAAGGCGGTGAGGCGGTTAATGCCGACGAACCCTGGCGCGCAAAACCTCCGGTTCCGGGTCCGGCGCCGGCCCTGGCGTTCCCGTCGTTGGAGTCGTTTCAATTGTCGAACGGTCTCAATGTCATTCTCGATTCCCGCGAGGGATTGCCTATTGTTGCGGCGAATCTCGTCATACGCAGTGGTATTGCGACAAATCCGATCGACAAGCCGGGCCTTGCCGCTTTCATGCTCGACATGCTGGACGAAGGAACAAAGACACGCTCGGCCATTGGGTTTGCCGAGCAGCTGAAGCAGGCCGGCGTGATTCTGGCGGAGTCGCCTGGACGAGACTATTCCGGTCTCGTTCTTACATCGACGCGAGGTACGCTGGCCGCGGGTCTCGAACTGCTCGCCGACGCAGTTATGAATCCTGCATTCGACGCAAAGGAGATCGATCGCGTACGGATGAGACGTTTGGGCGAGCTTCTTCAGATGAAGTCCGACCCGAGCCAGGTGTCGGATATTCTGACCCTCCTATCCCTTAACGGAAAGGACAACCCCTACGGATATCCGGGGCTGGGAACGGAAGGCTCTGTCAGCAGCCTCACAGCGGACGACTTGAAACAATTCTGGCAGACGCAGGCCGTGCCCGGAAAT
>DASTBJ010000503.1:0-4629 GCA_035712125.1 Terriglobia bacterium | reverse complement strand
GGCAGCTTGTCATCTGTCGGCGCGACGAAAAAGACCTGCCCGTCAAAGCGCAGTTGTCCGACGACGGTTTCGCGCGCCCGCTTTACGACGGTGGCCACTCGGCCTTCGGCACGCCCGCCGGGCTTTCGGTACGTGATTTCCACCTGAACCTTGTCGCCGTTCATGGCGGAGCCGACAAGGGCCGCAGGTATGAAGATGTCACTGTCCACACCGGCGACCTTCTCTGCAGGCACGACGAACCCGTAACCGTCACGGTGAACCAGTATTGTTCCCTCGATCGGTTCTCGTGAAGGCGCGTCAAATCGACTCCCCTTGTGCTGCCGGATCTTGCCGTCTTTTACCAGCTGCGTCAGGATGTCTTTGATTTGCCTGCGAGCCGTAGGTGTGGCGTCGAATTCCATCAGCAACTGATGCAAATTCGCGCTGCGTCCTTCAGCCCGCTGTATGGATCGAAGCACATCCTCTTTGCGGATGTCCGGGTCTGGTTTTTTTCTGCGGTTACCCATGTGATGTTGTCTATTGAATAAATAACAATGAGCGTTTGAAGAGCATGTCCGGCGTCTACGAGTCGAACTCCAGCCTTCATGTTAACCCGGGACAGGAGTACCAAGCGTCCAGTAGCGCCGTGACCAGGTGTTACTGAACTTCTGATGCGGGAGGCAGCCAGAACGATGTTCCCTCTTCCCATTTGTTGTGGGTGACCCGCACCGTCTTTCCGTCGCTGAGCCGTTGAATGAAGATTTCTCCGTACATCTGCGGCGCGAAGACGACTTCCTGGACCAGGGGTTCTTCGTCGTTGATCCCCGCGCGTTCGCTCGAGAAACTGATCCAATTGCCGTCCGGCGAAAAGTAAGGATGCGAGTCCTGGCCGAGGTCGGTAGTTAGTCGTTGAAGCGGGCCCGGGGTGCCGTCCGGATTCAACTGAAGCAGGTAGTTGTCGAACGTCCGGTTGCCGCGAATATCTTTCGGGCCATCACGATCCGACGAAAACGCGATGGCCTTTCCATCCGGCGAGAACACTGGAAAGTTGTCCCGCCAGGCTCCGTTCGTCAGTTGCCGGACATTCCTTCCGTCGGCATCCATAAGGTAGAGATTCATATTTCCGTTACGAGAACTTCGGAAAACGATTCGCTTTCCATCCGGAGAAAACGTCGACATACCTTCGTTCACCTTCGCTCCAACACCGGAGGCCTCACTGAGGTTCACGCGATCTGCGGCGTCTGGCCGCATTCTCCAGACACTGGCCTGATCGGTCAGCCCTCCGGCGAAGACGCCTTGAGTGTACGTAACGGTACTGCCGTCGTTGGAGAACTTGATGTCAAACAGACGCGTTCGGCCATCCACAGCAGCCACAATGCCGATGCCCGGGACAAAAAAGAGATCCGATTCCGCAGAGCCGTCGAAGTTCGCGCGAACCAGGCGGCTGCCTTTTTCATCTTCGACCGTGACCACAACATGGTTCTTTAACGGATGTGGAGCGAGGCCCGTCGTGTGGCGCATCGGATAGAGGGCGAGAGAACCGCCGGATATATCCGTGGCGGTCAGTTCGACAGGAAAGCCGGGCGAAAGCAGGGGGCCTGGGCCCAGGATCGCTTCCACGGCCTGTGTCTGAACCTCGGTCGGTCCGGGGCCGTGGCAGAGGATGGCACCTGTTTTGGGATTGACCGCGGGATTCCAGTAACTGGTCTTACCATCCGTTTCGAGGCGCATCTCAGATCCATCGAGGTTCACCGATGCGAGGCGCCAGTCCTTGTACGTAGCGCGGCTGGCGAAAAGGATCCGGCCCCCGGCCGCTGCAGAAGGCGACAATGCTTCCACGCCTTTCGGCGTGATCCGTCGTTGATTGGCACCGCTCGCGTCCATCGCCCAGATCTCGAATCCGCCTTCCTGTCCGAGTATCGGACTGGTAGGGGGCCCGATCGTGTGATTGCGTCCGGAGTAGAAGAAGATGGTTCTCCCGTCCGTCGACCATGCGGGCGAGCCGTCCCAGTTGGCGGCATTTGTCAGCCGGCGAAGATTGCTTCCGTCGCGATCCATGACGTAGATCTCGCCTTCACGCTGACGTGTGAAGGCAAAGATCGGATGACCTGCCGTTGGAGTATCGCGATCCGAGGAAAAGGCGATCTGTTTTCCATCCGGCGAGAACGCCGGTCTGAAATCGCCGCCGGAGTGCCGGGTCAGATTTGTTGCCTTGTCGAGCGGCTGCGTCGACTCAGGATCGAATGCAATCGTGTAGATGTCCGCGTTTCCGTCGTGGCTGCTCATGAAGGCGATGGTCGTGCCGTCGGGTGAGACTGCTGCCTGGTCTTCCATGGCCGGACTGTCGATCAGCAGCCTCGGATTTCCACCCGCCTGAAGATCGAGTGCATAGAGGTCCGGGTTCCCGCGGCGCTCCGAGGTAAAAATGGCCCAGCGCCCATCGGGAGAGAACACCGCGTCGTAGTCCGGTCCGGGATCGTCCGTCAGTCGTCGTGGCTCGGCCTGCGGTCCGGTAAAGTAATACACATCCCAGTTCGTTGGCTTCAGCGCCTGCCACACGAGGCGCTCTCGCCCGCCGGAATCCTGCGCCGAGAGTGGACGGACATTCGGAGCCGGGCTCGCGCAAGCGCCGATCGTCACACTCAATGTGATGAGGGCCAGGACGGTTCTCGATAGGGTGAGAAGCCTCGCGACTCGCATGTTGCTACCTCGAACGATAGAAGGTTGTTCGGAATTCTACGTTAAAATCTCATTCACTATGCGATCGAAGCTTTTGCTGATTCTGGCCGGAGGCCTGTTGGCCGCTGCGACGGCGATGCAGACCGTTGCACAGCGGGGGCAGGCACGGCAGATTACACAGATTTCAGGCGATCTCTACCGTGCAAGCAACGGCGCCTGGCACGGCATCTTTCTGGTGACGCCCGACGGCATCATCCTCGCGGATCCGCTCAACACTGCGTTTGCGACCTGGTTGAAAGAGCAGTTTGCGGAACGTTTCAAGGTGCCGGTCCGGTACGTCATTTACAGCCATAGCCACTGGGATCACGTCGAGGGCGGAGCAGTCTTTGCCGATACGGCAAAGTTTATCGCGCATGAGACCGTTCGCACGAACATGGACGGGCGGTATCCCCATATGCCCGGCGACATGATCGATCGCAACAACAACGGGCAGTTCGAGCCCGAGGAGTTCCGTATCCCCGCCGCGGCAAGTCCGGGCGTTTGTGGCGGAGGTTTCAGCCAGGCGAAAGACCGCGACAAGGACGGGCACCTCACGCCGCAGGAATACTTTTCAGAGGTCCATCCACCCGATATCTTCTACTCGAATCGCATGCGGATCACTTTGGGCGGCAAGACCGTGGAATTGATCCACCCCGGCAAGAACCATTCAAACGATATGACTGTTGTCCTCTTTCCCGAACAGCGCACGTTGTTCGCGGCCGACTTCCTGGCGGACGCTCTGGTCACCACGAGCATGCGGTCGCTGCCCAGCGCCTGCGGACCTTTTGACGGGCACCCGCTTTCGGAATGGATCAAGTCGTACAGGACCGTCGAGGCCCTTGATTTCGACATACTCGCGGCTGGTCACGGCGTCCTCTTCAAGAAAGCCGATGTCACCGAGACGCGCCAGTACTTCGAGGATCTTGTGGCCGACGTATCCCGCGGCATATCCCAGGGCAAAAGTCTCGACGAGTTGCGCCAGACGATTCTTCTGGAGAAGTACAAGGATTGGGCGCAGTACGCAAGACTGCGCGTTAAGAACATCGAAGCCGCCTACGAGAATCTCAAGCTCTATCGTTGACGAGAAAACGACATTATCTATTTCAGTCAAAGGAGAGGGAAACAGGTAGAGTCCTCATATCAACGCGGTCCGCGGCGGCAGACGTATCGCTCCTGACCGTTTCAGCCACCCAGCGCTGCGAGTTGTTTCATATCGAAGATTAGCGACGTGTGGGCCGCCACGATCTGCCAGCGGCCCTCCCTCCGCGCCCACACGTTCGTTGTCCGATACTTTCGGTGGATATCCAGGTTCTCGCCCTTCACCTTAACAACGAACCGGTAGTTCGCAACAGCGGCGTCGCCGCAGGATGAAACTTTGACGTCCTCATTCTCAGCCGACATTTCAATCTTCTTTCCGCTTGCGATCGCTTTCTCGCGCTCCGCTATACCCCGTTGCACTTCTTCGATGACTGCGAGTTTGCTGCAGGTCGGCTCGCCAAGCACTCCGGTCAGCATCAAATCCTCCGCATAAATGCGACTCAGCGCCTTGATATCCAGCGTCTGTTTCGCACGGAGTAGTTCCGCTTCGTGACTGAGGATCTCCTGTTCAGTTTGCTGTGACATGAATGGTCTCCTTCAAGTGAGTTGGCGCCACTGTAGCCGCCACGCTCTCGGAGAGTCCTGAAGGTTTTGCTAAGATTCCCCTAAACATGTCGAAACAGGAGCGGTACGAATTTGGCCATTTCGCGCTGGATGTCGGTCAGCGGCGGCTCTCGCGATCCGGCGAAGCTGTGCATCTCGCGCCGAAGGCCTATGACGTACTCGTGGAGCTCGTGCGCGAATCCGGGAAATTGGTCACTAAACAAAAACTGCTCGCGCGGGTTTGGCCGGAGGCATTTGTCGAAGAGGGAATCCTGACCGTCCATATTTCGA
>DASTBJ010000502.1:0-2912 GCA_035712125.1 Terriglobia bacterium | reverse complement strand
CCTTACGGACTGGACAAGCTTTACGGGGAGCACCTTGGCTCTTTATGGGACTCGCTGTACAGTCAGCAGATCGTGGCATTGAGGTATTTCAATGTATTTGGACCGCGTCAGGATCCAACATCTCCCTACTCCGGCGTTATTTCGATCTTCGTGAATCGCCTGCTGGAAAAAAAGGCGCCCACAATTTTCGGCGACGGTGAACAGACACGTGATTTCGTTTTCGTGAAAGACGTTGTCGACGCCAACGTGAGCGCGATGTTTGCACCGTATCGCGGGTTTCGCGCCTTTAACGTCGGCGCCGGCTGCCAGACGAGCCTTAATCAACTGCTCAACCAGCTGCAGGAACTCGCCGGCACATCCATGACTCCTGTCTATGAGAAGGCGCGCGAGGGAGACATCCGCCACTCTGTTGCGGACATATCACGCATCCAGCAGGAACTTGGCTATGCCCCTTCTCGCACGCTGGGTGAGGGATTGAGGTTGCTCCTGGATTCGGTTCGCTAAGGAGGACTTGTTTTCATGATTCGTTTTATTACGAAGAATCGCAGTTTGCGAGCCGTCACTGTTGCCGCCACTTTGCTCGTCATCACGGGGTGCTCGGGTGATCGCTCCGTGCTTGGTTCGATCGAAGAGCTGACAACGCCGGCGAAGGGCGAGAGTGGAGAACCCAACCTGTCGGTCGGACCTCGTGGAGATGTGTATTTGAGCTGGCTCGAATTGAGCGATCAGGGCATGAAAAGCTTAAATTTCGCTGTGAAATCCCCAGAAGGGTGGTCTGCGCCGCGCACGATCGTCCAGAGCGACACACTCCTTATCAACTACGCGGATTTCCCGTCGATTCTAGAGTTGCCGGACGGCAACCTGGCCGCACACTGGCTTTCCACGATTCCGGAGCGTGGTGGATACAACGTGAGCGTCGGCATCTCGCGGGATAAGGGGAATACCTGGAGCCAGCCCCTGACGCCACATCGTGACAGGGCAGCCGTGGAACACGGGTTCGTGTCTCTCGCTCCTGTCAGCGGGGGAGTTGCCGTGATCTGGCTGGACAGCCGCAAGGTCGATAAAGAGTCCGACGATGTGTCGCTGATGGCTACAGTTGTGGATGTCGATGAAAAACTTGGAACCGAATCTGAGATCGACGATCGAGTCTGTGAATGTTGCCAGCCGTCTTCGGTTGCAGTGCCGGGAGGCTTTCTAACGGTTTATCGAGATCGTTCGAAAGAAGAGATCCGTGACATTGTGATCACACGGTTCGATGGCAAGGAATGGTCCACCCCGAAAACAGTTTTCGATGATCGGTGGCAGATCGCTTCTTGCCCGATCCAGGGTCCCGCCATATCCGCGGCAAGAGACCATGTTGCTGTGGCCTGGTACACAGGTGTAGGTAACGTACCGAAGGTTCAGGTGGCGTTGTCCGCGGATGGAGGCAAGACGTTTGGGTCCCCCACGCAAATCGATGAAGGCGATCCCATGGGACGGGTCGACGTCATCGCACTCGACTCGGGGGGCGCTGTTGTGACGTGGATAGAGCATACCTCCAGAGGTGGCGAAGTGCGGGCGCGGCAGGTCAGCGCCAACGGACGCGCACAGGACGCGGTCACCGTGGGGAAATCGAGTATTGGTAACTCCAGTGGATTTCCACGCGTCGAGAGAAGCGGGGAGTCCATCGTGTTTGCATGGACCGATACCGACGAGCATCGCATTCGCACAGCCGTGGCCCGGTAAGTGGTTTGTGCCGTAACCTGCTCGACTCAGAACTCGCTTACCAATAGTGCGCTTTGTATCGCTTGTAGTACTGAACGGTTTTCGTTAACCCCTCCTCGAGGAAAATGGTGGGCTTCCAGCCTGTCGCGAAGTTAAATTTCATGAAGGAGGAGAAGGCGCTTCCGATATCGATGGTCTTTCGATCCTCTGGAAATGGAACGAGCCGATAGGAGCCGGTCCCGGTGGCGCGGAGCAGGGTTTGAACGAGCAACTCCAGAGTAACGGGCTGCATTCCGCCAAGATTGAAGTAGTCGCCGACGACATTGTTGCTGGTCCCCGCCGTTAAGAGTGCGCTGACAACGTCGTCGATGTAGTTGAAGCCACGAAACTGCTGGCCATCCCCGTAGATTTGGATTTCCTCGCCGTTGATCGCCTGCCGGATGAACCACCCGATAAATCCCTGACGCGCGTGTTTCACAAGCTGGCGTGGGCCGAAAGTGTTGACCATTCGCAGCGAGGTCGCGGGGATCCCATAGGCCTTGTGGTAGACCATGTGATACCACTCCCCGGCCATTTTGTTCACTCCGTTGACATCAACAGGTTTGAGGACCAGGTTTTCTACAACCGGAAGAATATCGGGTTTACCGTAAGACTGGCGGGTTCCCGCATAGACCACACGCGCGTCGCGGTTTTCTTTCTTGCAGGCTTCGAGGACGGTCAACGGACCCGTAGCGTTCATGCGCAGATCGCTGAATGGATCCTGCATCGATTCGATGTGGCTGACATGTCCTGCAAGGTTGAATACGTGCGAGCATCCGCGAACCAGCCGGCACATCAGCGCCAGGTCGCAGGTATCGCCTTCTACGAGTTGAACGTCATGGCGGACCGGTTCGAGGTTGAAAGGATTTGCGCCGCCCGTTGGGTCGAGATTGTCGACAACAGTGACTTGCGCTCCCAGTCTGACGAGCTGGATCGCAACGTTGCTGCCAATGAAACCGAGTCCACCGGTTACTAGGACTTTCTTGCCGCCGTAGTCATCCATACTGCGAGTCGACGCGACACGACAAGGCTCCACCAGATACCGAGCAGTCCTTTAAGGGTGTGCGAAAGATGAGAAATTCTGAAGAACTGGCTTCTTCCGTGAAGGCGCGGGTAATGACTGACGGGTATCTCCACCATGCGAAATCCGTTTTCATCGAACTTCCGCG
>DASTBJ010000501.1:0-4613 GCA_035712125.1 Terriglobia bacterium | reverse complement strand
ACAGCGTCCTGCTCCACCGCCGGAATATCATCGAACGGGCCTCGCTGCTGGCTCCATTCCTCGTTTACGACGACGATCCCTACATGGTCGTCGGCGCCGATGGTGCGCTGTATTGGATGATCGATGCCTATACCACTTCCGGCCGGTACCCGTATTCCCGCCACATTAGCGTTGGCAATCGCCGAATCAACTACATTCGGAACAGCGTGAAAGCGGTTATCGATGCTTACAACGGCAGAGTGACGTTTTACGTTTTCGACTCCGAAGACCCCTTGATTGCCGCCTACCAGCGGGTGTTTCCCGATCTGTTCCGGCCAAACGCCGAGATGCCGGACTTTCTGCGCGAGCATGTGCGGTATCCCGAACTGTTGTTCCAGATTCAGGCTTTGATGTACAGCACCTATCATGTCGACAACGAGCAGATCTTTTACAACCGTGAGGACGTCTGGACAGTTGCGCAGCAGGGCCGGGCTCAAACCGGAAGCCAGGCAGCCGAGACCATCGAGCCGTACTTTGTGTTGATGAGCCTGGGAGCTAAGGATGATTTGGAGTTCGTGTCCATCCTGCCCTTCACTCCATCGAAGCGGAACAACCTGATTGGCTGGCTCGCCGCCCGGAGTGACGGTGAAAATTACGGCAAGTTGCGTACCTACCACCTCCCGCGAACGCGATTTGTCGACGGCCCGCTTCAGATTCAGGCGAAGATCGATCAGGACCCGCAGTTATCGTCACAGCTGTCGCTGTGGAATCAACAGGGCTCGGCGGTGATCCGCGGCAACCTCCTCGTCATTCCGATTGAGAACACATTGCTCTTCGTCGAACCGATCTACCTTCAGGCTCAGAGAAGCCCGATGCCGGCCCTGCGGCTCATCGTTCTGGCGACACAGGACCGGCTTGCCTACGCGACGACATTCGAGGAAGCGCTGAAACTGCTGGTTGAGGGCCGGCCGGGTTCATTGCTTCAACCAACGGGTCAGCCGCCTAGCCAGACCCAGGCACCGGCCGCCACGACCGGTCCGCCGCTGGCCGCCGGTTCCAGCGAAGCGCTTATTCAGCGCGCCAATCAGGCGCTCGCCGACTATCAGCGGTTGACCGCCGCCGGAAGGCTTGCGGAGGCGGGCGCACGTCTTGAGGAGTTGAAGGAAGTGCTGGAACAGCTTGGCCGGCCCCGTTGAGACATGAAGGTTCGTTCTGTCGGACTCTTTCTGAGAGCGGTTACCTTTACAATTGTCGTGCCTGGCACTGTAACCGTGTTGATCCCTTCCTGGATCCTGGGGCCTGAACGCCAATCTCCTCCTCAGCCATGGACCTTGACCTCACTCGTCGGGCTGCTTTTCTTGAGTATTGGCGCCGCCGTTTACTTTCGCTGCCTTTGGGAGTTTGCTGCACGCGGTCGTGGAATCCCCTTTCCGATTGATCATCCGAAGCAGCTTGTCGTGTCGGGCCTGTACAGGTACGTGCGCAATCCGATGTACGTCGGCGTGCTGACAGTGCTTCTTGGCGAGGTGATGATCTTTCGATCCCTGGACCTCCTGATCTACACGGTCTCCTGGTTCGCCTTCGTTCACTTGAATGTGGTCATCTGGGGAAGAGCGCCTGCTGCGCCGCAAGTTTGGAGATTCCTACACGCGTTATCGTGACTCGGTTCGGCGATGGTTTCCGGGAAGAAGATTCGAAGACTAGCACGAATGAGTTTCTATTGGTTTACGGGGGAAAGATCGTGCCTATTCGTCATCACTTCTTCGCTGCCAACGCATCAGCAAGACGACCAGGATCGGAAGGAGTACAAATGTGGCGACAACAGGCACCAGGTTGGTGTGAATAAACGTCCAAAGATGTGCCGCGATATCGGCCACATTTTCTCGTTGGTTCGCGTTCCAAAGCTTGAGATGGACGCCAAGACCGAGAACTGCGACGAGGATCGCTGCAAGTAACGAAACCAGCCCGTATAAGAGAGCATTTCTGTTGTTGATGCGCGATTTCCGGCGATTCGTCTCCTTCTCGAGCCTGGCTGCGTCCCGACATTCATTCGTTGTGAGAAAGCTGCTGCAGTGAGGGCACTCTCTTGCCGACACGTCGATCAACCGTCTGCACCGGGGACACCGGCCAAGTTCCGGCCGTTTGAGGATGGAGAGATTGCCCAACCTGGAGGCCCTCCAATGGGTGTCGGTGATGGCCCCGCCGTTCTAACGGCCCAGCGTCGACTTCAGAACAAACTTCTGAATGTTCCCTTCCCGGATCTCGCCGACGTAGAGGTTTCCTTTTGAATCGACAGCAATATCGTGGGGCACCATGAACTGCCCGGGCTGACGGCCCCATCTGCCGATCGAACCAAGGACTTCCATCGTCTGCCGGTTAAGAATGCGGACGCGGCCATTCCCGGCATCCGCGACGTACAGGAATCTCTGAGTGGGATCGACTGAAAATGCGATCGAATACACCGTGCCGTTGGACGTGCTGGTGTCCCGCGCGATAAAGACTTCTTTCTGGAATTTTCCGTCAAGGGTGAAGATCTGTATGCGATTGTTGTTTCGATCGGCGACGTAGACGAGGTCATCGTTCGAGACGCGAACATCGTGGACCAGATTGAACTGCGGAGACGGTTGCGCGCTTGCACCCCGTGCGGGGGCAGGAGCCGCAGCGGTTTCTCCGCGGCCTCCACCGCGCCCTCCGCGTCCTGCGCCGGGCGCAGCGCCTGCGCCAGCGGCTGCGGCGGCAGGTGCGGGCGCATCTTCAGGTGCGTTGCCGTAGGCTCCCCAATGGCGTTTGTAGGCGCCCGTGTCGGCGTCGAAGACGACGACACGCCGGTTCCCGTATCCATCAGCGACAAACAGTTCGTTCGTCTTCGGGTGGACATGCATATCCGCCGCGCGATTCACATTGACCCGGTCGTTATTGCCGGTGCTTTGTCCGGGCTTGCCGATCTGTAGCAGAAATTTCCCGTCGCGCGTGAACTTAAGGATGTGATTGTCGCCGGCGCGTTCGCTGGAGACCCACAGATTGCCTTTGTAATCGATGTAAAGACCGTGAATCTGCTGCGGCCAGTCGTAGCCTTCGCCCGGCCCTCCCCAACCTTTTATGTAATTACCGTTGGCATCGAACTCCACGACCGGAGGGGCCGGCATGCAGCACTCGGCCTGGGGAGGATTTGCTGCAGCGCCACGCATATCCGCGCTGAGGCCGCTTCCATCCTGGGCAATCCAGACATGATCCTGCGCGTCGATGGCCACGCCACGGACGGGCCCGAACAGAAATTTCTCCGGCATCTTTGGCCAGAACGGATCGACCTCGAGGGTGGGGATATTGCTGTTCTGTGCCATCACAACACCGATTAGCAATGTTGTCGCGACGCACGCCGGGAAAATGGAACGCTTCAAGGTGCTCATACCCCCTCCGTTGATGCCCTACTATACAAAGAAGGGAATTCATACGCGAGGGATACGCGTTACAAGACTATCCGGAATGACGGAAGTACAATCCCCGGTCAGGTTGACCCAGGAGGAGATGATGCATCGTCGATTCGCTAATCTGATGTTGCTGATCGGTACCATTCTTGCCGCCCAACTCTGGTTGAAGGGCCAGGCACCGCCGGCCGCGCAGGCGCCGGCAATCGAGACCACGAAAATCGAAGGAACCCAGAACGTCTACACCTTCCGCAACGGAAACAGTCTCTCGATGTTCATCGTCACCAACGACGGTGTCATCGTGACAGACCCCGTTGGTTATGGCCGTCCGCAGGGTGGCGCGCAATACCTGGCGGAGATCCGAAAAATCACCGACAAACCGATCCGCTATCTGGTCTACAGCCACCACCATTTTGACCACGTTGCCGGCGGCCAGGCTTTCAAGCAGGCCGGTGCGCGCATCGTCGCTCACAAGAACGCAAAGCAGCGGCTCGAGATTCTGAACGAGCCGCACACTGTCATCCCAGACGAAACGGTGGACCGGCAAAGGACCATCACCCTGGGTGGAACGTCGCTGGAATTAACCCATATCGGCCCGAACCATTCGGATAGCACCTTGGTCATGCGGCTGCCGAAGGAGCGCCTGGTATTCGTGGTAGATCTTCTGCCAGTCGGTCAGATACCCGGGCGTGGGATGATCGACTTCTACCCACTCGAAGCCGAACAGTCGATCAAGCAGATTCTCAGCATGGACTGGGACCGCCTGATTCCGGGACATCCCGGAGCCGGCGGCCGGCTCGGTACGAAAAAGGATGTACAGGACCAGCTGACTTTTCTGCAGGAAGCGTCCGCGGCCGTGAGGGCAGAGGCGCGGGAAGGAAGATGCTGGGACCCGGTCGAATCACAGTTGAAACTGCCGAAATACGCGAGCTGGCCCAACTACGAAGCGAATCTTCCGTTCGTCTTGAGGCGGTATTGCGGGTTGTGGGGGCGCGGCTTCTGATTAGTCGGGGAAATTGTTAATGGTTAATGGATAATTGTTACTTGTTATCCGGAAAGATAGCGCCATCGGTGCAGTCCGGACACATAGGTAACAAAGATTACCGGAGACATAGGTAACACTTTTAAGGGTATGGAGGATGGCCCATGCCCTGGAAAGAGGTTACTGCAGTGAACGAACGAATGGAGTTTGTGTCTCGACTGAACGCA
>DASTBJ010000500.1:0-5478 GCA_035712125.1 Terriglobia bacterium | reverse complement strand
GAAGGGGGTGCCCCTTCCCTCGTACTCCCATCCCCCGCTCACCGTGATAATTTAGTCGGAGTTGACTAATTTCCGTGTCTCACGGAAGGGTGCGCTCCAGTCCATTCGTCCGATTTCCGATTTCTCTGCATTCCCATCAGGCCCCGATTTCCGTCGTGTATGGTAAAAATCTCCCACCCTCTCTAAACACGCGTGATTTGGTGCGGATTCACCTTTTCCTGCCGTATAATCCCAGTCCATATGATCACGCAACTGGACCACGAACATCTCGAGTCCTTCAAAGGCGAGTTCCAACGCGTACGCGGAGAGATCTCGAAGGTGATAGTTGGTTACAGCAACATCATCGACGACGTCCTGATGGCGATCCTCGCCCGCGGGCACGTTCTGCTTGAAGGCGTACCGGGTTTGGGCAAGACGAAGCTGGTGCAGACGCTTTGTGACGCGTTGCACCTGCAGTCGTCCCGAATCCAATTCACGCCGGATCTGATGCCTGCCGACATTCTGGGAACCAACGTCGTTCGCGAGAGTGAGAGCGGCGAGAAGTACCTCGACTTTCAGCCGGGTCCTATCTTTGCCAACGTGATCCTGGCGGACGAGATCAACCGCGCAACACCGAAAACTCAGTCTGCGTTGCTCGAGGCGATGCAGGAGAAGACGGTTACGGTCGGCCGCAAAACCTACAAGTTGGACCAGCCGTTTGTCGTGCTGGCAACCCTGAACCCTCTCGAGCTTGAAGCAACCTACGCGCTCCCCGAGGCGCAACTTGACCGATTTTTCCTGAAGCTTAGAATGGGATTTCCGGATATCGAGAGCGTCCATACGATTCTTGATCGCACGACGTATTTGGACGAACCATCGGTTGCGCGTGTGTGGGACGCAGAAAAGATTCTCGAACTGCGCGAGACCGCGCTACAGGTGCCGATTTCCGAGAAAGTTCAGGAGTATGCGATAAAGCTGGTCATGGCCACGCAGCCCAGCACTGAATTCGCTCACCCGCTCACGAAGAAGTATCTGCGGTATGGAGCGAGCCCTCGAGGTGCGCAGGCTCTGGTCCTGGGCGGCAAGGTTCATGCGCTCCTGAACGGCCGTGCGGAGGTATCTGCGCAGGACATTGAGAGTGTGGTGCTGCCGGCGCTGCGTCATCGCGTCATTCTGAACTTCGAAGGGGAGGCAGAGCGGGTGGATCCGGATGTGATTCTGTCGGCGATCATCAAGGACACGCCGGCAAAGTAGGAGATCGAAATGGAAGTGAAAGTGACTCATCGCGATCCTGGCGTTTCTATTGTTGTACTCGAAGGCCGAATCACGGCCGGCGACGCATTAACCGCGTTCCGTAATCAGATACGCGATGAGGTTGCCAAGGGCCATACCAAGATTCTCATCGACCTGAAGGAAGTCTCTTACATCGACAGCAGCGGGCTTGGGGAACTGGTCCTCGCGCTGGGTACAGTGACGCAGACTATCTGCGCGTCCTGCGGATCCACACTGTTCAAGGACGATCAGGGCCAGTGGGAACGCTGCCATCAATGCAACAGCACGAGCCGCAAATCGTGGGGACAACTGAAGCTGGCGAATCCAGGCCGACAGGTGACCGATTTGCTCCATTTCACCAAACTGAATACCGTCTTCGACGTTCACGAAACCCAGGCAGACGCCATCGCGAGCTTTTCCTAAGGAATCCGCAGATTAACTTTCAATGGGCTGTTCTCTCTGCCTGCGGGGAGAGGCCCGACTTTTATAACTCATGAGCACTATTCCGAACAAAGTCATCTACTCCATGATTGGAGTCAGCAAGTACTACGACAAGAAAGCTGTTCTCAAAGACATCTACCTGTCTTATTTCTACGGCGCGAAAATCGGCGTCATCGGTCTCAACGGATCGGGCAAGAGTTCGCTGCTGCGGATTCTTGCCGGTGTGGACCAGGAATTCCAGGGGCGCACCGCCGTTTCACCGGGGTTCACCATCGGCTTTCTTGAACAGGAACCTCAACTCGATTCCAGCAAAACGGTGCGGCAGATCGTGGAGCAGGGCGTACAACCCGTGGTCGATCTCCTTTCCGAGTTTGATCAGATCAACGCGAAATTCGGCGAATCGCTTTCCGATGACGAGATGTCGAAGCTGCTCGAGCGCCAGGGAACCGTTCAAGAAAAGCTGGAGGCCGTCGGCGCCTGGGATCTGGATGCCCGGCTTGAAATGGCGATGGATGCGCTTCGCTGTCCGCCGCCGGACACCAGTGTCGCGATTCTTTCGGGTGGCGAGAAGCGGCGGGTGGCATTGTGCCGGCTGTTGCTGCAAAAGCCGGACATCCTGCTGCTGGACGAACCGACGAACCATCTGGACGCAGAGTCGGTTGCCTGGCTCGAACGCCATATCCAGGAATATCCGGGGACAGTGATCGCTGTAACTCACGACCGGTACTTCCTGGATAAAGTCGCGGGGTGGATTCTGGAACTGGATCGAGGCCAAGGCATCCCGTGGGAGGGCAACTATTCGTCGTGGCTCGAACAGAAGGGCATTCGTCTTGCCCAGGAAGAAAAGGCGGAAACCGAGCGGCAGAAGACGCTGCAGCGCGAACTCGAGTGGATCCGCATGTCCCCGAAGGGACGGCAGGCAAAAGGAAAGGCGCGCATCAATTCGTATGAGGCGATGCTCAGCCAGGAGTCGGACAAAAAAGCACAAGACCTTGAGATCTACATTCCCCCCGGTCCTCGACTTGGGCAAGTCGTTATCGAAGCGAACAGCGTACGCAAGGCGTATGGCGATCGTTTAATCATTGACGACATGAACTTCCGCCTTCCGCCGGGAGGTATTGTGGGGATCATCGGTCCGAACGGCGCCGGTAAGACGACGTTGTTTCGTATGATTACGGACCAGGAGAAGGCGGACTCGGGAACAATTCGGCTGGGTGAGACCGTGAAGCTCGCGTACGTCGATCAGAGCCGTGACTCGCTGCGTGGCGAAAAGTCCGTTTGGGAAGAAATCTCCGAAGGGCAGGAGAACGTCACGCTTGGCACGCGGGCTGTGAACTCGCGCGCCTATGTCGCGCGATTCAATTTTCACGGTCCAGATCAGCAGAAGAAGGTTGGAAGCCTGTCAGGCGGGGAACGGAATCGTGTACACCTTGCGAAGATGTTGAAGCAGGGCGCTAACGTTTTGCTGCTCGATGAGCCGACCAACGACCTGGACGTCAACACCATGCGCGCGCTCGAAGAGGCGCTCGAAAATTTCGCCGGATGCGCAGTGATCATCAGCCACGATAGATGGTTCCTGGACCGCATTGCGACGCACATCCTGGCGTTCGAGGGCGACAGCCGCGTCGTCTGGTTTGAAGGGAATTATTCGGCATATGAAGCCGATCGTCGCGCGCGTCTTGGCGCCGATGCCGATCAGCCCCACCGCATCAAGTACCGCAACCTCACCCGCTGAATTACTGCCGCACTGCGGGAAGGGAGTCCTAATAATATCGAAGCGGCACGAGCAAGGACACAATGATCGCGACGGCAGTCAGCACCAGGGACCCCAGCGCGATCATAAAGTGGTCGAGACGTTCAGGGTACAGCGGATCCAGAAACTTGGCGGAGAGGTACCCGCCTGCGAGCCCGCCCAGGTGCGCCCAGTTATCAATCCGGGCGATGAACACACCCATAACGAGGAATGTGATGATCCACATCTTTGCCTGCTCGGCAACGCCACTGCTTCCCGTCCGGTGGCCATAGAAGAAAACGGCACCAATCAGCCCTGCGATGGACGCTGAAGCGCCGATCGTCAATGACGACCCTCCGATGATTGGAATATTGGGCAGGAGGAGGCCCGCGAGGCTACTTGCTGCGAATCCGACGATGCCACTGAAAACATAGATGATGATCATACGGCTCGCGCCGTAGAAGTCCGCGACGATCGGAGCAACATTGCGTATGGACATCATGTTGAGAAGGATATGAATGAGGCCGCCGTGTAGCCACGACGCAGTGAGAACCGTCCACCATCTTCCTTCGCCAAACACTGGATACGCCCCGCTGCCACCAAACATCAAAAGACCCAGAACACTCGGCGAGAGGAAATTGAAGATTCCGCCACCAATGACGGGATTAACCAGCCATGACGCGACATAGAGCACGATACAACTTGTGATCACCAGCGGGACGAACCCCATGTCGCGGCCGAGCCGCGTGAGCGCGGGAGCAAAGCCCCACATTCCGGGATTCCACCGACCACAATTCAGGCAGCGTTCGTCTTGAACTCCAACGAGATTGCTGCATCCTGGACATACTACCGATCCCCACTTTTGTCTCAGCACCGCAACATTCTAACCCGTATAGTTGTGCCGAGCCTGCATAGGATTCCTCGGAGGAGCCTTTAATGGAACTGGGAATGATCGGATTGGGACGGATGGGTGCGAATATGACGCGACGGCTCACGGCCGCCGGACACCGCATCGTCGTCTATGACCGCGAGAAATCCGCGGTCAACGCAATGGTTGCAGGAGGCGCTTCCGGCGCGGAATCGCTATCCGCGTTGACCATGCAACTCAAAACGCCCCGGGCGATCTGGATCATGGTGCCCTCCGGAGATCCCGTCGACGAAACGATCGCAAGCCTGTCGGGTTCACTGAGCAAAGGCGACATCCTTCTTGATGGCGGGAACTCCAACTATCACGACAGCATGCGGCGGGCGACAGCAGCGCGCAAACTTGGTTTCGATTTTCTCGACGTGGGCACAAGTGGCGGCATCTGGGGACTTCAGGAGGGCTACAGCCTCATGATCGGTGGCGAGGCCGAATCCGTCGAGCGATTGCGTCCGATCTTTGAGTCGCTTGCCCCGGCTCGCGATCGAGGCTGGGCGCACATGGGCCCATCGGGCGCAGGCCACTTCGCGAAGATGGTCCACAACGGCATCGAATACGGGATGATGCAATCCTTCGCTGAAGGTTTTGCGCTTCTCGAGAAGAAGAAGGAATTCGGATTCGATCTTGCGAAGGTTGCGGAGACCTGGCGTCACGGCAGTGTGGTGCGATCGTGGCTGCTCGATCTCACCGCCGACGCTCTGCGCGAGAATCCCACCCTGCAAGGCATCGGCCCCCAGGTTGCAGACTCCGGCGAAGGACGATGGATGGTTGCCGAGGCCATCGCATCCGATGTGCCGTGTCCGGTCATCACTCTTTCACTGCTCGAGCGCATTCGTTCTCGCGTCGCGGATTCGTTTGGAAACAGGATGCTGGCCATCATGCGCAACAAGTTCGGCGGCCACGCCATCCAAAAGACCTGATTCATGGACGTTCTTTGTTTTGATGTCGGGTCTGGCGGGGTTCGCGGGGCACGATTCGATGAGCGGCTCGAGGTGTTGGCGCTACACGACGCGCCGTGGAATCTCCATCGGGATGCGGAAGGGCGGGCCACGCTTTCTGTCTACGACATCGAGTGTGCCCTCGGTGAAGTCGCCGGCGGCCTCAGGGGCGGCGCACCCGCAGCGATTTCCAT
>DASTBJ010000499.1:0-7640 GCA_035712125.1 Terriglobia bacterium | reverse complement strand
CCAAAGCATTCGCGAGCTTTGGATGTCCCGTTTTCGCCTGCACCCCGGATCAGTTTCCATCGATGATGGCGTATGCGCTTACCAGGAAAGACTTGCAGAGCTGGGCCGCTGAACAGGACGTCGCTCTCATTCGGGGGTCCTGAGAGGCTATTTGACGTCGATCACGATCTTCAGCTCCTCACCGTGGAAGCGGCCGGTCACTTCCCAGCAGCCGAGGGCGGGCACGTAAAACGAAGACGTGATGAAGAACTGGTCCTTCGCGATCTCAGCGACCGGCGTCGTCTTCCCCGTAAACCCGTGCCGGGTCAGAGGATCGATCCATGCCGTGTTGGTATCCCATTCCTGCAACGGACCCGATTCAGCATCCAGTCGGCGGCCGGTCAGGGTCAGGCTTGAGCGCCCAATCTCCTCATGCAGATCTACGAATTTCGTGCCCCACACGAGCTTCGGGATACGGTAACCGCGCTCGGTCCGCTGCACCGTGTGCCAGTTGCCCGGGAACAAGGTAAAGAGCTTCTCCGTTCCGAGCATCTTAGCGCGATCTCCAGCAAACACCCCCACCGGCTCGAATGTAATGGGTACTGGCTTGGTTACCGGGCAAGTCAAGTCCTGCGCCCTGGTTGCCGGCGCCACGCTCAGTACCACGATAGCGACACCGAAAGCCGGGAGGAATCGGCCGGCGAATACTCGAGGCGCGAAGGTAGCGATAGTATTCTTCATGGGATCACCTCAAACGTGTGTAGAAAAATAACACCTCTGACATCAGTTTCTCAATAGAAAATCGTGGATAGACATTGAGCGGGCGCGGGCTTGGGTGCATGATGTTGACAGAAGGGCCACCGTGAAGATAATGGACCGGAGTTCGATTCACTGCTGCGAGCAACGTCAGGCAAGGACCTCTAAAGAACTTTCGGCCGCAGCGCAATGGCTACCCTCAGGCAGTCGGTTAAGGGTTTTCAGGATTTTGCCGCGTCGATAATGGCCACTCAACGCACCCCGAGAGATTACTTTTCGCACATAGTAGAAATACTTAAGCTGGAGGCCGATGCCATCACCCGAGCGTCGGAGCGGCTTGAGCCCCAGCAACTGGAGCGCGCTATTCACCTGCTTGCAACTTGCAGCGGGAAAGTGGTCGTGGCTGGTGTAGGCAAGTCCGGACTGGTAGCGCGCAAGATTGCCAGCACCTTAACCAGTACCGGCACGGCCGCCGTTTACCTGCATCCCTCAGATGCCTTGCATGGAGACCTGGGTCTTGTCGCGCCAATGGACGTGGTCGTACTTCTAAGCAACAGCGGCGAAACTGACGAGTTAATTGCGATGCTACCTCACCTGAAGCACCGCCACGTCCCCATCATCGCCGTTGTAGGCAACCTGAACTCCAGTCTGGCCCGCAACGCGGACGCCGTCCTGAACGCCTCCGTGGACCAGGAGGCTTGCCCCCTTAATCTCGCGCCGACAACGAGTACCCTGGTCGCGCTGGCGATAGGCGATGCTCTGGCCGCCACTTTGATGGACGTTAAGGGAATCACATCGCACGATTTTGCATTGAATCATCCAGCCGGGCGGCTCGGTAAGCGTCTTACCTTGAGAGTAAGCGACCTGATGCATAGCGGACCTGACAATCCGGTGGTATCGCCGGAGGCGCCGTGGAGCACGATAGCTGGTGCGATTACTCAGGGGGGGCTGGGCGCCGTCAACGTAATAGATGATAAAGGGCGATTGGCGGGGATCATCACCGATGGCGATTTGCGCCGTTCTCTGGAGAAGGTCGAAGCCGTTAACCTGGAGAAACTCAGGGCTCATCAGATAATGACCGCAAACCCCGTCGTCGTCTCACCCACCTTGCTCGCTTATGATGCTTTGAGATTGATGGAGAATCGTCCTTCTCAGATCTCCGTCCTGCCTGTTGTTGATGAATATCAAGCTTGCCTGGGGCTGATACGGATTCACGATATCGTTCGATCGGGAGTTTAACCGAGCGATCCGTGCTGAGGATTCGGCATATCAGAACTATCTGTTACCCTTGTCGTCTGCAAAGGAGATGCTGTGTCCAGTAATGAATCCGAAGATCTGAAAAACGAACTTGCCCGTCTGCGTGCCGAGAATGAGCGCCTCAAGAAAGGCGCATCGAAGGGAACCAGCCTCAGAGTCAGCGAAAAGGGCGGTGTTTCCGTTTACGGACTGGGTCGCTTTCCGGTGACGCTGTATAAAGAGCAGTGGAAGAAACTGCTCGACATGAGTGAGGATATCCGGAGTTTCATCGAGGCCCACGAAAGCGAATTGAAGTCCAAGGAGTGAACTCGTTCCAGGAGTTCCCGAACAATCACGGCAAGGTGAAATCGCAGGGTAAAAAGCGAACCTCACCGCCTCCGCTGGCTCCGACTATCGTTGCCCTCCGGCCAAGCGCGTTATTGCCGGAGCCGGCGAGTTCGGAACCGTCACAGATTGCCAATTGATGCCGGTGTGCGAGAAGAACTGGTGAAGTGCGCGTTCAATGTTGTGTGAGCCGGATCCTGTCGCTGTCGCTTCGATCTCATAATCAAATCTGTTACCAGGACTGCTGACCTGGTCAAACTCGAAGTGCAGGGTAACCACGGCGTCCTCAAGCGCTACGTTGACCGGGCCCAGGCGCCGTTTCAGGACCTTCCGCCAGTTCACGCGTCGCAATGGTTGCGTTCCGGTTGCGACGATCGCTTCAGAAACTACGGCTGGTAGCGGACGTCCGAGTCTGCGCTCCAGAACAGTAATGGGCGAGAGGCTTCCGGCCAGAATGTCTGCCGCCCAACGGCCGTCGATCGCAGCCATCTCACGTGATACGAGTCCCGCCGACCCGGAATCCATCTCCACCGTCACTACAAAACGACCGGACTCCTCCAACAACTGCAAGAGGTATCCATTTCGTCGCAAGATGCCGTCGTCTGTATCGAAGATGTGAGCGAGTCGCATGGTGACCGACGGCGGCGCCTCAGCAGACAGTTCGAGCACCAACGAATCGAAAGCTTCTCCGTCGTGAACTTTGATGCGATGTGCGCACACCTGCGCGCCGTCGCCAGGCGCTGCCGATGACGCGCCCGGGACATTGTCAGCCTTCACTGCCTCAGGCTCAGGCTCTCCACCGACTCTGGAGATCACATCGCCAATCGCTTTCACGAACGCCGCAGACCGGCGGCGCTCCGATGTGGTTGCCGGAGACGGCGCGGCTAACCTGGCTCGCAAGCCGAACCACAAATCGCCGAATGCAGTTGTCGCGGAATCCTGTCGGGCAACGACCGCCAGAGGCATTCGGCGCGCGCTCATTTGCTCAACGATGCTCGCATACGGTATCTGCGCCGGGAGGAACACTTCAGGCTGCCGCAGGGCCCACTCCGCGATCTGCCGATGCAAGGACTTGCGCTTATCCACCATGCTTAGAAAGGCCGCCACCTTTGTTGACTCTCCGCGCTCTCCGAAGTGCTCGACGAGCCGCGCCAGAGTCCGAAGCGACAAAACGGTTGGAATTGTGGGAACCAACACAAGATCGGCGGCACGAAATACGCTCTCACTCAGAGTCGAAAGGCCCGGCGGACAGTCCAGCAGGACGTGCGTATACCCGCGGCCGAGCTTCTGCAACGCGTCCGCCAGGCCGTCGTTGGGTTCGTCCAGGCGCTGCAGGAACTGGTCGATGTTGCGATAGGCGAAGTCCGCCGGCAAGAGATCGAGGTTGTCGTAGTCCGTGGCTTTTATGGCTTCAGTCAGCGTTTCGATTTGGTGCAGGGACTTCTTTCCGAAACCTTCCACCTTCGGATTCACGCGAAACGCGAAAGTCGATGCCGCTTGCGCATCGAGATCCCACAGCAGCGTTCGCGAGCCCGTGGCGGCTGCGAGGTAGGCCAGGTTGACAGCGGCAGTGCTCTTCCCGACGCCGCCCTTCATATTGTAAACAGCGACCACTATCACGGAGCGGCTCCCACTGCAGTGGTTCGCTTGAACAACCGGCCAAAACACTCCCGGATATCATCCTTGCAAAAGCGCGACAATTCATCAGAGAGTTCTCCGCGCAGTGATGCCGCGCGGATGCGCGCATTCTCTGCGAGGCGCCCAATGGTCAGAAGGGCGCCCGAGTCTCCTGCGCCAGCTTCGGCCAGAGCCCTTCCAGATTCCATGAGGTGTCGCTCCTGCACATAAGCATCATTGAAGTCGCCCAGGACACTCTGCACGCTCTTGAGGCTGCCGACTATTGGATCGAGATGACGCCGGTCGTGCAATGAGCGTGTGGCATCGATCAGGTAACGCAGCTTCTTCGCGCGGATCCGCACCTGGTGAATGGCAATCGCTGGAGTGTTGTCATGGATCGCCGTCGCCTGATCGACGAGGCGGCGGTAGAGACGCCAGATGCGCCGCGAGGTCACCTCCGCCAGCGGACGCGCGGACTCCGCCGGTTCGGCTTTTCCTGTCATCGCAGTTTCCAGAAAGTCGCGCCAACGCGCGACGAGGTCTCGATAGCGATCGCTTTCGAGAAGGCGCTTCAACAAGCGATGTTCGTGACGCTGCTTCTGCGTAAGGAAAGCGAGAATAGTTGGCAATTCGTCTGGTGGAGCACCTTCGGAGATCGCCCGAAGGTTGAGCAACAGTACATCCAGATCACGCGTGGGGTTCGTGGCCCGCGCGAGCCAGCGAAACTCGTTACGGAAGTGCGTGACCGCATCCTCCGGGAAAACGTTCTTGATCTGGCCGAGCAGGGAGCGCGTACGGCGCAAAGAAACCCGATAGTCGTGCAGGAACTCGGTGTCGAGGTCGGCGCGCAAACCGGGTTCGTTCGCGACCATGATGTTGAGCAGAGCTCGGTGGATCTCGCGGGCGCCAACGTCTGCGCGCACCGACGGAACAAGAGCAACATCAAACCGCGACAGGTCGCGAGGCGGCGGGGCGCCTGCCGCCTGGAGGGCGATCACTTGCAGGTCCGCGAGGGACCGCTCCAGCCCTGGCCGGCTCTCGATGATTCGCAGCAATCGTTCGTAAGCGGCATCGTAGCCCCTCAGCGCGGTCAGGGTAAGCATCGTCGGGATACTGTGCCACGTGCCGGCTCGGCGAGGTGTCCGTGCACGGCCACCCTCGATGCGAATCCGGGCGACAGTCTTTCGGTCATCATCAAGAACGTCGAGCACGCGACCCTGGATCTCGACTTCCACCTGTGGAAGTAACCGGCGTACGTTAATGATGGGCTGAAGACTGTCCCGTAACGGTCCGCCCGGCAGATTCCACGCGAAGTCGACTGGTGTTTTGACTGAGACTTCCAGTCGAACCTGCCGGTCTCGCGGCTGCCACTCTAACCGCGCGCCTTCCTCTCCGACGCGCGCAGTCAGCCGACCGCCTGCGGCGGCGATTCGTCCGTTGAAGGTATCCAGCACCAGCAACCTGTGGCGAGCGATCGGTCGCTTGCGGGCGGAGACAAGGGCTTGCAGGCTGTCGGCAATAACCTCAGGGTGGGCTGGCTCGTCGATCGTGTATTGAGCTTCAGAGTTCAACGACGCGGCCCTCCCTGGAGAAGGCCACTGCCGGATCGCACGAGGCGCTTGACCACGTGAAGAAACGGCTGCAGATCGGCTCTAACGAGCGTGGCTGCTTTATCCACCTTTATCCAGCGCCGCCGTCGCAGCCCGGCTTCCAACCAATAGTCGAGCACAACGGTCACATGCATCAGGTAAACGTCGACCTCATACTGTTCGTTGTCCCGCCTGAAGCGATAGCGGCCCAGCGATCTGCGGCGAAGGCGGCCAATCAGGCCGGCTTCCTCTTCGGTTTCGCGGATGGCTGCATCACGCGACCGTTCGCCGTCATCGAGGGACCCTTTGGGGACAACCCACCGTTTACCGCCTGGCGTCGTGACGAGAGCGATCTCGACACGGTCGTCGCGGATGCGAAAGGGAATCACTGCTGCCTGGCGATATAGTCGCGCCATGTTTCCGAGTTGGATGTTGCCTTACGCTTTGGTCATTTCTGGTCCCGGTGGGAGCGAGGTTGTTGAAGGCGGGTTTGACAGCGAACGTGAGACCTTCACCTGTTCGGTTCTGGGATGAGGTCGTTCGCCGCCGCCCGTACTGACTTCGAATAAAGCAGAGGCGGCGTATCCTATAGCCTGTCGTTTGTACAAGATCGCAAGTTCATCAGGTGTGGCACCGGACTTGCCATGAGGTTGCCGATGAGAATCCGGGACACCGTGGAATCGATCCTGCAGGACACCCGTCACGCCATACGAGGCCTTGGCCGAAGGAAGGGCGTGACGGCGTTGGTTGTCCTGTCGCTGGGCCTTGGGATCGGCGTCAATACCGCCATCTTCGCGGTCGCGGATGCCGGTCTTTTCCGGCCGCTTCCTTATCCCGAAGCAGAACGCATCGTCGTACTCTCCCAGGAACCGCAGCAGGCTTATCGTCCCGGCGCGCCCGAATCGGAGGCTATCATCTTCGGCGACCATGCATCCGAACTCCAGAGTTACGAAGCTGTCATGGGAATCGGTTCTGCCGGGCTGTTCGACAAACTCGTAGGCGATGGCGAGGCACAAACTTTTGTCGTCGGGCCGGTGACCGCCGGCATGTGTGCCATTTTTCGCATTGCGCCTCAAATCGGCCGCTGCTTCACCGCGGATGAGGAAGCGCAGCAAGCCCCCGTCGTTTTGCTGAGTCACCAGTTCTGGCTGAGCCGCTTTGGCGGGGACACCGCCGTCGTTGGCCGCACGCTGACAGTTGCCGACGAACCGCAGAACAGGATCCTCACGATCGTGGGTGTCATGCCGGAAAGATTTCGGCTCTTTTCCCTGGAACACGATGCGTGGATGCCGGCGCCCATCAAGAGCGAAGTTATCCACTGGGGGCAGATCCTTGGACGCCTGAAATCGGGCGTGGATATCCGCCAGGCTCGCGCAGAAGCTCAAACACTTCAACGACGCTTACTTCCGAAGAATCACGAAGGGGTCGGAGGCATGCGGGTCGTCGTGCAGACCTTCCAGGATCATATCGCCCGTCGGGTGCGGGCGGGTTTGTGGATTCTCCTGTCCGCGGCAGGCCTCGTGCTGTTGATAGCGTGCGCGAATGCAGCCAGCCTGCTGCTTGGTTACGGCATCGAGAGGACACGCGAAATCGCCGTTCGTGAATCGATGGGCGCCAGTCGCGGCCGGCTTTGCCGGCAGTTTTTTACAGAATCGCTGGTGCTTGCATTACTGGGCGGTAGCTTTGGTGTTGCCACAGCCTATTGGATGCTTCAGGGAATCCGGAGTGTATCGGTCGGGTGGCTGCCACGGCTGGACGAAGTGCAGATGAATGGCAGTGTGTTCCTGTTTTCAGTGGTTGCTTCCGTGATTAGCGCGGCGCTTTTCGGTCTGCTGCCGGCGATACGATTCTCGCGGCCTGATCTCGTGACAGCCATGAAAACCGGCAGCGGCGCCGCAATAGGAGGACGCCACCAGCAAACCGCAATGAACTGCCTGGTTGTGTTTCAAACTGCAGTTTGCATGGTTGCCATGATCGGTGCGGGACTGCTGGTGAACACTGTTATCCGTCTCTACAGCGTCGACTCGGGGATCAATCCCGACAACGCTCTAAAAGCGCGTCTTGTGTCTCCCCGCAGTGACGGGGCAGCCGGATTTTTCGAAGAAGTACTCGACCGCG
>DASTBJ010000498.1:0-22851 GCA_035712125.1 Terriglobia bacterium | reverse complement strand
TGGGAATCAAGCTGGATCAAATCAAAGATGAAGCGCTCGAGATCCACGTTCGCAAGGCCTGGCAACTCTCTTCGCCTAAAAAGAAAAACCGGCTGCGCATGGGCCGGTAACCGCTCGCGCTCAACATCAATAAACACTTCTGATATCAAGTATTAAGCTACTGAATAATTGGCAGATAAATCCAATCAACGTTATGGTTTGTCGAGAGACTGCACGCTGGTCGCAATATTCTCATGCTTACGCGTCACATAGTGAACGGCGACGCGGGCGCCTGGTCTCAGGTTGCCTGAACGCACGGTTTCCGGCTGCATGGTGAAATGGAGTTGCTCGGTCTTGCCGGCAACGGTTCCGGAGACGACCAGACGATGATCGTCGATGGAGATCAGCGTGACTTTCTTTGCATTGAGAATCATGTCCTTGGGAATTGCAACTACGGCGAAAGCAAGTATCAAGAGGATGAGGACCTGGCGTTTGGTATTCATATGGACTCCTGAACGATTCGCCAATTCCCGTCGGTAGAAACGGCGGGGAGGGTATCCGCCGTTTCAGGACGGGCTACTTGCTCGCGTGTGGTTTTGCGGCAGTAGTGCTCGATGGGGTTGGCGCCAGTTGGATGTTGTTGGCGATATGTTGGGTCCCTTCGTTGTGATAGTTGACTGTCACGTTACTTCCGGGAGCGATTGAGGTTGGCTTTGGGGTGGTCGAACTGATTTTGAAGCTCATATCCTTCTTGCCCATGCGAATGGTCAATGAGTCGTCGGTCATCACAACCAGCGAGCCCTCGGCAACGTACGCCTTGGAAGCAGCCGGCTTGCCGGCAGACTGCGACGCCTTGTTCCAGGCATGCGTCTGAGTTGCGAACGCGGCCAGCGCACCAATCACGACGACTGCGGCCATCAACAGGATGCGTTTACGGGATAACATTTCAAATCTCCTTGTTTGGGAACCATTTATCCGGGTTCACACAACAATTAAACGGGCCGCACCTTCCCCATTCATGAATCGAATCTTAATTCTCGTTAATGTTCGTTTCCGGGAAGGCCAACAGCGTCAAAATGTTGGAGGGCCGCGGGGGCGGCCGGGGGCTGAAACCGTGAGAATCCTCGTTGTAGAAGATGACAGAAAGGTAGCTCGCTTCATTGCGAAGGGCTTCGAGGAAGAAGGACACGCCGTCGACGTCGTGCATGACGGCGAACAAGGCGAATCGTACGCATTGAGTTTGGATTACGACGTCGTGGTCCTGGATATCATGCTGCCGCGCTTATCTGGACTCGACGTTCTCGCCCGGATACGGGCCAGAAAACCTCGTTTACCCGTTATTCTGTTAACCGCTCTTGGAGATCTGGAAGATCGAATTACCGGCCTCGACAAAGGGGCTGATGACTACCTGGCCAAGCCCTTTGCTTTCACGGAGCTCTCCGCGCGCGTTCGCGCATTGCTGCGAAGGGGAGTGGTGACCGACTCGCGCCTGCGGATCGCGGACCTCGAAATGGATACGGCGGCCAGGACGGTAACGCGGGGCGGGAAACGCGTGGATCTCAAATTAAAGGAGTATTCCCTTCTTGAATTCCTTCTGCGGAATGCTCGCCGGCCCGTGACTCGGACGATGATCATGGAACATGTCTGGGACATCCACTTTGATAGTGTGAGCAACGTTCTGGACGTTCACATCAACTCGCTTCGAAACAAGATGGACCGCGGATTCTCGTCGCCCCTGATACATACCATTCGCGGCGTTGGATATGTGTTGACTGATCAGGAACCGTGAAACGCCCGGGCCTTCGACTGCGAATTACTGCCTTGTACACGGTGATCTTTGCCGCGTCGTTCGGCGTCTTCTTTCTATCGGCTTACCATCTCGTCGACACTCAACTCAATCAGGACGCAACGAACGAGCTCACCGACCGGGTCGAAGGACTCCGTGGATATCTGCAATTCGAGAACGACGTCCCGGTACTGCACTACAACGCGGAAATTCCCGAGATCAGCCTGTTTGTCCGGAACGCCACACGGTTCTACCAGATCTACGATCTGAGTCACGGAGGATTGGTCACTCAGTCCCCGGACATGCGTCTGCTCGGGCTTTCCTTTGTTCCCCAGGAACTGGAGTTGAGTCGTAACGGGATTCTGGACGTGAATACGGATGATGGCCCGCTTCGCTTTCTGAACACTCGCATGAAGTCGCCATTGGGGACGGAATTCCTCCTTCAGGTAGGCGTGTCTCTTAAGCCCATGCGCGATGCTCTGCATCGCTTCGCTCGGTTGGGTTTGTGGCTTGGTCCCCTTGCCCTGGTTCTGGCTGCGACCTCGGGATGGTTTCTGGCCAGCAGCGCCTTAACACCGGTGCGCGCCATCGTGCGGGCCGTTCGTAAGCTGGAGTTATCCACCTTGCATCAGCGACTTCCGATCAGTGGCACGGACGATGAATTGGACCAATTGGCCGTCACATTCAATGACGCCTTCAGCCGGCTCGATGCGGCCGTGGGCGAAATGAAACAACTCATGGGCAGCATGGCACATGAACTGCGAACGCCGCTGGCCGCCCTTCGAGGTGAGGCTGAGATCGCGTTGCTCCACGGAACCTCGATCGAAGAGCTGAAGCGCGTTCTTGCCAGCCAGCTCGAGGAGATCGACAGGTTATCGAGGCTCATTGGCCAGATCCTGACAGTCACGAAAGCAGAGTCAGGACTGCTGTCACTGGAGCGAAAACCTGTGGATGTAGAGGCATTGCTGAACGACCTCGCCGATACATTGTCGGTGCTCGCTTCGGCTCGAGAAATTTCGCTTAGCCTTGAAAGCGTGTCGCCTCTCGTTGCGTCAGGTGATGAGCAATGGCTGAAACACGCCCTGCTCAACGTCCTGGACAATGCGATCAAGTACACACCCGCAGGCGGTTCGGTCGCGGTTCGCGGGTACCAAACCGCCAACCAGGTGGTTATCGAGGTGCGGGACACAGGCATCGGCATACCAGCCGATGCGCTGCCTCATATCTTTGAACGTTTCTATCGCGCAGAATCCTCGCGTGCAAAGGACATCGAAGGAGTGGGCCTCGGACTGAACCTCACCAAGTGGATCGTGGACCATCATGACGGCAAAATTGAAGTTACCAGTCATCCGGGGGCGGGAACCCGCGTTGAGCTGCGTTTGCCTCGAGCCGGAGTCTCGTGAGACCGCTGACGCCGAACGCCCGAACCAACTTCGGCGTCAGCGAAGAACTGAGGACCTAAAATCTCGAAACATTCGAGTATTCTTTAACAGTTATGACCGACGCTCAACTCTGGGAAAAGATGCAGCTATATCAACTGGACGACGCCGGGCAGCTTTATATCTCGCCCGCGATTACGGATTGGCAACCAGTCGAGCAGCATGCCATTGACACGATCATCGACCTGGATGGCGGCATCGACGCAGGCGTTCCGACGCATCCCAACCAGTACCTCTACATCTACTTTCCGATCTTTGACGAGGATCTCCCCAACCTTAATAAGCTTCACGGCATAGCGACGCTTGGGGCCGCACTCGTGAATCAGGGGCATCGAGTCTTGTCGCATTGTGGGCTGGGATTCAATCGTTCGGCACTCGTCGGCGGGCTGATCTTGTATCAACTGGGTATTCCGGGTATCGACGTCCTCGCCAGAATTCGGGAACGCCGTCCAGGCGCGCTGTTCAACGAGCGGTTCGCAGAGTATTTGAAAACGCTTCCCGCACGAACTCGACTTTAGCGTTCCGTTATTTGAAAAACGGGATCGACAGGGGATATCTCCATACAATGCCATTGTCTGCTTTGAGAGCGCCGATTATCGGGAAGAGAACGCCGAGAAGCGCGAGCGCAATCAGCAAAGGGATCCCGATGAGCACGAAAATCAGGATGCCGCTCACCGAACAATAGATCAGCAGTGACAGAATCCAGTTTGCGACGACTTTGCCGTGCGCGTCGAGTTCGGGAATATCGGTTCTCTTTACCTGCCAGATCACGATGGGCGCGATCCATCCAGCCAGCGGAATCAGGTAGCCGGCGAATTGCGACAAATGCAACAGCAGGGCCCAGTGGCCCATCTGCCTGCTCTCGTCCAGAGATTGGGTCTGCATCGTCACCTCCGATTGACTAAGGCATCACGCAACGGAAATTCGCTGCGTCATCAATGCTGCCATTGCCCTGGTATCGCGCCATCTGGGGATAAGGGCACAACGGTCGGGTACGGACCACCTGATTGTTCACGACGCGGCTTGCAGTAATCGAGTCGGGCGCAATTCCCTTTTCGACCCAGTTGATGATGGCTGTCATGGGATCGTGTCGATCCGGCCCCGTGCCGCCGCTGCAGTGAGCCATTCCGGGAATCATGAACAAGCGGAAGAAGTCTTTCGTATCCGTGCCGTTCCGCTTCATCGCTTCTTCATAGTACTGGACACCGGCCAACGGCTGCA
The DNA here is from genome assembly GCA_035712125.1 of Terriglobia bacterium. GTDB lineage: Bacteria > Acidobacteriota > Terriglobia > 20CM-2-55-15 > 20CM-2-55-15 > DASTBJ01. The sequence continues at coordinate 18,426 of DASTBJ010000498.1, read as the reverse complement.
GGATCGAATCTGACCAGCCATAAGTCATGAGCAGTTTCCCGCCGCGCCTTTTGAACCTTGAAAGATCGGGGTTCTTCGCGTCGGCGAGTTTGCTCCAGTTATCAAGAAGGTGAATGTCTCGGTCGAAGTTGAAAGTCATATAGTCGTAGTCGGGTTTCGGCGGATTGTGCACCAGATAACGCATGGTGTTCTCAGCAAGATTGAAGTCCGCCGGCTTCGCGTCAGGCTTCGCGCTGACGATGACGTTCATCCATCCGCTTCCCGTGCCGCCGCCGAACAGGTTCGTCACCTGTTCGCTGCCGGGCATGAATCCGGGAAAGAAAGGTTTGCCGTTACTGACAGGACCGCTGTAGATCCTGGCGATGGCGGCAGCCTGTGCGCCGGTGAGGCAATCTGGTTGATCGGTTCCCGCAACGCACTGCGGGACATCGCGGGCCGGATCGAACGGGCACTTGCGCGGGTCGTCGATCAGGCCATCCTTCAAACCGTCAATAGCGTCGCACTTCTCCATCACCCTGTTGGCAACCAACACCATCTTTGGTCCGGTGACAGGCGTCTCGGTGAGCGCTCGCTGGTTCCACATCGCTCCGATCGTAAATCCGGTCTGATCCACCCACGGCGCATTTGCAATAATGCCGTCGAAATCTTCCGGGAAACGTTGCGCTTCGATCAGGCCCTGGCGTCCGCCATTCGAGCAAGAGTTCCAGTACGCCCGCGTGACGGACTTGCCGTAATAGTCCTTCGTGATGTCTTTGGCAGTGGTCGCGGTCAGATGGACCGCGCGATAGGCATAGTCGATGGCCTTCTGGGGGTTACTGAGCACAAACGTCGCACCAGGTTCCTTTCGCGAATCGTGGCCCGTATTGGTTTGCGCGAAAGCGAATCCCTGTTGCAGTGCGCCATTGCGCTGCGCGACACGACCGGCGTCGTCGAGTGCCTCGCCGGCATGGCCGCCATTGCCGATCATGTAGAATCTGCCGTTCCACCTGGCCGGCAGACTCACTTCAAAGGCAATCTCGGGGGCGAGTACGCCGGCGACATGACAATAGGAAGGGACACCCGCAGCCGCGGGCCTGATGGTCGCGGCAAGCTGCACGATGTCTTTGGCCTTGTACCGTCCCATCGCCTCGCATGCCTTGCGTGGCTCAATCTCCGCCTTTGAATAATCGACGCGGGACGATTTCAAATCGGCGAAGACCTGGGCGTGAATGGGAGTAGCCATGAGAACGATCAGAATGAGGGCGACAGCGCATCGCAGGTCTCTATTTGGCATGTGTGGGATCTTCTCACAATTCGAAAATTGGGAACAGAGAGCGACTCCACTGCAGACCTAAGTTCGTGGTCGGGCAGCGAAGGCGCCGGCGGCACAGCCCAGTATTCGCAGCAGATTTGCAAGGATGAAGACCGAGGTGCCGTACATTGCGACAACCGATGAGATACCGTCCGGTTGCGCCATACACAGCAGGAGATATAGCAGCGTCGCGATTATGCCGATGAGGATTCCGTGCAATACGTGCTGGCCTCTCACCTTTCTGACAAGCCACCAGGTTATAGCAAACCCGAACACAAAAACGGCGGGCACAACGAACGGTATGAGTGTTTGGATATCCGCAACCGCGAGAAGGGGTATAAAGACGATGATCAGCGCAATCTCCACAAGCAAAGCACCGATAATAATCCGTCCCCACTGAAGTCTGTTTGGCATACGTGCGCGGCATTCTAACGCACGTACGGGCAACACAACAACGATCCAGCCCTGATCAACCCCCCGCGTCCTTGCCCTGCCCCCGATTGGCACCGCATAAAATGGCAGCGGCTTAGCTCTCGCGACGAATCCAGCCGTACCTCGTGTTGCTGCGCTCCACTCCCAGCGCCGCATATTGCTCTTTTATCCTCGACAGATTGTCGGCTGCCTGGGCGGGCAGTTCGAGTGTCTTTCTCAATTCAGGAGTGATGCGCTTTTCATAGTCGGCAGGAACCGGTTTGAACTGCTGTCGCGTATTAACACCGTAAAGTTTCGCGGAGTTAAGCCCAAGAATCTTGCGTTTCGCGTCCGCCGTTAATTCGGGATAACCGAACTTCTTGCGCAAGTCTTCCGGAATCTGAAATCGCCACATGGCATCGATCTGCCATTGCGGAGAACCATACCAGACCGAGTCGGAACCGAAAACAATGCGGTCCGGGCCCATAAACTTCATCAGCTGTCCCATCAGGTGTGCCGCAACGGTCGGGAAGGTCACGATCGAGGACGCCCACGTTGTTCCGAGCTCTGCATAGGTGTTCCTGTAGGGACGAACCAGCAGCGCATATTCCGTCGTCCATTTGATATCGGGAACGCCTTCACGCAGCCTGCCCGACCTCACATCCTGGAGCGCGTCATACATGAAGAAAGCCGGCTGGATGCAGGCGTGATACGTGATGAAGTTGAGATTCGGCCAGTCTTTCGCTGCCTTTGGCAAATCCGCCGGGTGACCGATCTCGGGCCGAACCGGTTCCGCACTCGTCAGGCCTTTATGGACGCAGATATTGTTGAAGCCGGGCTTCTGGCCTCGCAATTTCGGATAGAGCCGGTTAATGAGCTCGAAAGTGGGATATGCGACCTGTTCGTCGTCGTGACGCCACTGTCTCATCGGGCTCATCGGATCGTTATCCACCTTGGCGGCGTTCGAAACGTTGTATCCCTTCCACGAGTCAGGCTTGTTCTCATCGACCTGCTGCTGAATGTAATCGAGATTTCCTTTTCCGACGTACAGCAACCCGTGCGCGAGCATGCGGGTAGACCCGGAAAGTTCGTTGACGAAATTCCTCGCCGCCGCGGTTTGAGCAGCGGTGAGAATCTCACCGGACAATGCTTCCTGAACGTTTCGCGGAGGACGCCGTGGCTGGTTATCCAGATTGACCACGCTTGCCGTCACATTGCTCAGCAGTGCCACGTTCACCTGGCTGTCGAGAAAGACGTCCTTGATGAACTGTGTGATCAGAAAATTATCGGGCCTGTTCGGCAATCCGACCAGCGCCGGGTTCCACACTCCCCAAACATCACCGCGCTCGTCCGGCAGATTCCGAGGATTCATCGTATTTCGTTGTCCGCCGGACGACGGGCCCTGGGCGATTGCCCGCAGACCCATTCCGGCCGCGGCCTGGCTGCCACGAACCAGGTGCAACTGGTCATCGAAAACGAAAAGATCTCGTGGCGTACCGGCCTGCGCGTACGCTTCTGCCTCGAACATCTCGATCGGATGGACATCAAAGAAGTGTCCAAAGACTTCGTTCATCGCGAGGAACGCCGCAGCCATTCCTCCGGTGCCCGCGAGAAAGCGGCGACGGTCCATCCCCAGCTTCTTGCTGGCCGAATCGCTCAGTTCCCGGATCCGATGTTCAACGTGTTTCTGCTGTCGGGTCTGAGGCGCCGGCATGTATTCGCCGTTCGAGACCATTTGCGTGGGAATGGGAGATGGAAACATGCCGGGGTCGTGAGCGCGACCGCATTTAGCCTGCTGCGCTTCATCCAGCCAGGTGTGATCCTCTTCCCAGACCCTTCCGGTCTCGTTCCACTTCTCTTTGCTCATTGGACACTCCCTCAAATTCCGTTGACTGAGTCCGGCCTCAATCGAAAGCGAAAACAATTCCTGCGGTGACCTGCACGAAATCAAGATTGTCTTGAATCACAAAGCCCGCGACATGCACGTTCGGCACTGTGTAACCGCGAACATCAAAGTTGGCACCAAGCGGGCCGATCGTAAAGTTGATGCCGCCTCCGTAATTGAACAGAAACTCTGTGCCCAGGGATGTCCGGGAGTTGCCGGAAGAATTCAGCAAACCCAGACCCGCGGTGGCATAGGGTTTCAACACTTTGATGGGGATCTGGCCACGGAGATTTCCATGAAATATCCACGCGTGACTGTCACTGTTAATGAAATTAGGCGCGTACGCGGCCGTATATTCGCCGCCGAATACCTTCCCGTGACCTAATCGCAGTCCGAAAACACCGAACGTTTTGGGATCGAAATTTTGAATGAGATTTTCACTGCCACTTTGGGCCGACGACACCGAGAGATCACCGGGGTTTTGGAACCCGCCGAAGATAGTGAGGTCTGTCGCGTTAGCGGGAATAGCAATGAAGCCTGCAACGACAAGAAGAACAAACAATCGTCCAGCCATCAGCAGACCAGGGTTCGCTTTCATTCTCGTCTCCTTGAAGGACTGATCTTTTGCCGATTCTACAAAGGGTATTTCCACTCTACATCAGATCTTTCCGTTCTTGCGGCTCTTTGGCGTTCCTCCATTCCTTCTGTCGGGGGATCCACCATCTTTGAATCTAGCCCCTTCGGTTTTTGGGCGAAACGATGAACTAATTGATGATTTCGCCGGCCCCGGCCCGACATTTTCGTCACCATTGCTGCCCGGAAGGCTTATCCTTGCTCCCATTGTCACGGAAATCTCTGCTTCAGGCGTAGACCAATGGCCCGGACGAGCGAAATACCGGTTTTGATTGTCGGCGGCGGCGCCGTCGGATGCGTGCTCTCCATGGAGCTCGCGCGCCGCGGCGTTCCCTATCGTTGTATTGAGCGCAATCCCGGACCCGGACGTGAATCGCGGGCCATTGCCATGCACGCGCGCACGGTCGAATTACTGGACCTGGTGGACAAGGAACTCAGCCGGCGCATCTTCGAACGCGACCTGCGGTGTAAAGGCTATGTGATGCACTTCCTGCGTGACGGACAGCGAACCGAAGTCCGTCCCGGCCTTGACTACACCACGGTCGATTCCCGTTACAACTGCATCTTCGCGCACAATCAGAGCGAGACTGAAACATTCGTGCGGGACTACACCGAGTCCAGGTTTGGAAAGACTATTGAATACAACACCACATTTCATGATCTGACTTTGGAGCCGGACGGTGTCACAGCACGAATTACCCATGCGGATCGCGGTGATGAGGAAGAACTGGTTCGGTGCCGGTATCTGGTTGCCGCGGACGGCATCAACTCTCGCGTGCGCCGCGGACTCGGAATGTCGGTAAAGGGGCAGGATTACGCCGGCAGCTTTTTTCAGAACCTCGACATTCACCTGAATGGTTTTCCGGATTGGACGGACTATTTTCACTACTGTGTCGGCACCGACCATTTTCTGATGGTCGCGCCTTTGCCGGGCGGACACTTTCGGCTGCTGCTAAGCGATCGTGGCGAAGCTGCGGATCCAAACGTCACGCCGCAACAGGCATTCACGCGGCTCCTTAACTTCCATTTCGATGGCATCACCATGGGAGATGTTGTCTGGCACTCCAGGTGGGAAACGTGGGTGCGACTCGCCGATACGTTCCGGCAGGGCAATGTGTTCCTGGCTGGCGATGCCGCGCACGTCCACTCCACGACTGGAGGCCAGGGTATGAACTGCTGCATGCAGGACGCATTCAATCTGGGATGGAAGCTCGCTCTGGTTCTGAAAGGCTATGCCCGGCCGGACCTGCTCGATAGCTATGAAACCGAACGGCGTCCCGTTGCCGAGCAGGTCATCTGGGCCGCGTCATCGCTGCACGACATCTTCATGCAGCACGGCAAAGACATCGCACAGCGGAGACAAACCATGTTCGACCCGGGATACACGGAGAAGGTCGTGAACACGTGTTCCGGAGTCTCGTATACCTACCGGGATTACATCGAGAAACCGTCCGCATTGTCGGATGTGAGCGGTCCCGCCATCGGGGATCGTGCCCCGGACATCGACTTCGAACAGGGCGGATCCCTGTTCGACCGGATGCGGCACGAGTACTTCACGTTGTTAGTCATGCCGGGTCCTGGAGCGCTCCCGCCCGTTGTTGGCGAGCTCCAGCGACGGTTCAGCTCGATCCTTGCCACAGAAACACTACCGGAATCGATGGCGCTCTCGAAGCGATACGGTCCTCCGGATGGCCGCCTTTTTCTGATTCGACCCGATGCGTATATAGGCTTCAAGTGCGCCGCCAGCGAAGCACTTCTGCTTGAGTCGAGTCTCGAAGGTTTCTTGAGGGTCTGAGCAAAGCCAGTCGTATACTTGGTGCTTTTCCGGGGGTAACCACATGCACATCAGATCGCATTTTGCATTCATGGCTGCCGCGCTCATGCTCGTCAACGCCTGCGGCGCGTACGCACAAAACCTCACGATCACGAACGGGCGGATTCTCGACGGAACCGGCCTGATAATCGAACGAGGAACGATTGTTGTACAAAACGGCAAGATTGTTTCCGTTTCGGCCGCAGCTCCGGCGGGCAACTCAGGCCCCACCATCAACGCAGGTGGCAAGACGGTCATGCCGGGCCTCGTCGATGGGCACCGGCATATCGTGACCGGCAACGCCGCCGAATGGCTCACGCAGCGCGCGCCACAGCAAATGCAGGAGTTCCTTGATGCAGGCTTCACAACCGTGCTTGCCGCGATTGACCCTCCTCAGGCAATCGAAGCGCGGAAACGTATCGACGCCGGACAAATGAGAGGACCGCGTCTCTTCGTCGGGACAATTCTGCCCGTTGCGGGACCGACAGGCCCCCCACCAGTCGGTGATCCGGCACGAACCGACCCAGCACGCGGCCCGCTACCCACCACGCCGGCACCCGCAATTCCGCGCGAAGCGACGATCAAAGCCGTAGAGAATGCGGTGCAGGCAGGCTACGACTATCTAAAGGTAGTACTCAACACCACTCAGAACGGCCCTGAAGTCGAGACACTGAAACTGATCATTGCCGAAGGCAAGAAGCGCAACAAGCCGACGATCGTTCATGCGGTGAGCGTGCGGGACACGCTGGCTGCGATCGACACTAAACCCGATATGCTCGTGCACACGCCGCACATTGGAAATCTGGGCGACGATCCTACGGCTGTAAAGAGGATTGCGGATGCGAAGATCCCGATGACCTCAACGCTGGCCGTGTTTGTGCCGCATTTCGACGCAAACGGCACAGCGTTGTTTCGAGATCGGCAACCGTTTCCATTCCAGACACTCTCCAGCGCGGGTCAGGGCCCCGTTAACGCCCGGCTTCTCTGGGAAGGCGGCGTGAGCTACGGCTATGGGACAGACACGCAGTGGCCCCCAAAAGAAACGCTCGCCGACGAACTGCGCGCCCTGAGGCTCGTGTTCTCACCGCAGGACATCGTGAAGATCATCACGAAAAATGCTGCGGCAGCAACCCTTCGGGGTGCTGAGATCGGCACGCTCGAACCGGGGAAACTCGCCGACATCGTCATCATCGATGGAGATCCCATGCGCGACAGCGACGCCTTGCTCAACGTCGTTACAACGATCAAGGGCGGGCAAGTTGTCTTCGAGAAGAAGAATTGAGTGGCTCCGGCCACGCATGTGGTGCTGGTTTATCCTGAAATCCACTGGAACACAGGGAATGCCGGCCGGACCTGTCTCGCCTCGGGCGCCACGCTGCACCTGGTCGAGCCGCTCGGGTTTTCGCTGGCCGAGCGAAACCTCAAGCGCGCGGGCCTGGACTACTGGCAGCATGTCGATCTAAAAGTCTGGCCAAACTGGCGCACATTCGAAGAGCAATTGCCAACACTTGGCATTCCCTTCTTCTTCTCGGCACGAGCGACGCAATTCCTGTGGGATGCGTCGCTCGCCACCGAGCATGGCGTGGTGCTGATCTTCGGCGGCGAGAGCGAAGGTCTGCCGGATGAATTTCACGAACGCTATCGTGAGCGGATGTTCAGGATTCCTACTTTTTCCTCCGAGGTACGATCGCTGAACCTTTCCACCAGCGTGGGAGTTGTCTTGTATGAGGTCCTTCGGCAGCGAAATTCCCGACACCCGGAATAGCGGACCCGCCATTACTTGATCCGAACGTGTCCCCTTCTTAGAAGTATGCACATGAGATTTGCGATGGCAGTCCTGTCCGGACTGCTTGTCAGCATGGTTATCTTGTTCCTGGGTATGCAGTTGGCCCTCTGGGCGTTCCCCTTGGGTCCAACGGACACCGTCGAAAGTGCTGAGCGGGACATCTTGAACACCACGAACTTCCTCTGGGCATACAGCTACGCCATGGTTCCGATTTCCGCGCTCGGTGTCGGCGCCGTTGCCGGACTGCTGTGCCGTCGCCGCGGCGGACTCGCCAGTACCGTGGCTTTCGTGCCAACGGTAGCCCTGTTTGTCGCGGTCAACAGGGGAAATACCTGGTCACTAATGATGGCGGGAATGTACATGGCGTTGACCTGGCTAACCGCGGAGGCAATGCGCAACCGCAGGGACCAGGCGGCGAATCAGAGCCCTGATTTTGACCGGCCTGCAGAAATCTGAAATCGGACGATTACGCCGATTTCAGATTTCTCCACCTCTTTCGGGAGAAATCGGGTTCACCGGTAAAAGTAATACTCCGTGGTGTACGGCACCCGGGCAATCTGGCCCACCGTCGTGCCAGGCGTTGCGGGAGCGACACCGCCGGAGGTATTCAGGCGCTGGATGTACGTTACGCCGTTAAACGGACCGGGGCCATCAGTGGACACGGCGCGAAGCAGGAGCCATTGAATGTCGCCGGCGCTTACCGTGCAACGCTGATCGACTGCTGCGACGACCTTGCTACCACTCAGGCTCTCCCATGTTGGTCCGGCGTAATGAGTACCGACGAGACCGGCACCACCGGCATCGGCAAACAAGTCGGCCTCAGGCGCAACGAACACCCAACTCGTACCGTTCCAGCTGTAGATTTGTACACCCTCAGCGAACACGCGGAAGAAGAGTCTGTTTCCTGCGGGCGCCTGCAAGTGATCGCAATCGCCCAGATCGGGCACCCGTCCTTTACCCTGTCCGGACAGGGTAGTTGCGAATAACACTGCGACAAGGACTGTCGAGACGATGCGCATTAAATGCAAAGGGAGCTGTCGTGTGGCCCTCATCATTGAACTGCAGCCCATATGGCCTCCTCAGTTGGTCGTGCTTCGCGATTATAAGAATCACGTCATCCTTGAGCAATGCGTTCCAGGTACTGCTGAAGCTCCGGATGACCGCCGTATTCAGCCCAACCTGCAGGAGTTGAGCCGACTTTAGTGTCCCGGATATTCGCTGCCGCTCCGCGTTCCACGAGGAATTCGACCGTTGCCCGATGACCGTTAAGCGCGGCGTAATGAAGAGCGGTGCCTGAAAAATCGAAGCCACCCGGTATTGCGTTGATCCGGGCGCCCCTCTCCAACAGAAGTCTCGCGGCATCCTGATGCCCATGCATACAGGCGAAAACGAACGCATTGTTGATGACGTCGTCTTCGTCATTGGCCCAGGACTGCATTCTGGACAACAGCCGCTGCTTAACGTCGTCGTTCAAATTCGATTGCGAAACGGCAGTGGCGGTTCCCCACGGCCAGCTAATTCTGCCGGCCTCCGCCTTTAGTGTGCCGTCGGTATCAAAGAACGAGGGAATGAGGTCCGTTCTCCCCAGGCCGGCTGCAAGGCGCAGGTTATGAATGGAGGCACCGCGTTGCAGCAACAAGTCCCGGACACGGCCGCTATTCCAATACAACGACTCTTCCAGAGGAGACCAATCGGCGGTGCCGTTGACTGCAGCGCCGCGGTCGAGGAGCAGTGCGGCAACTTCAACATTGTCGCAACTGGCGCAGGCCTGCAGCGGCCCGTCGATCTCTGCACCTGCCTCGATCAGGATTGACGCCATCTGGGTAGTTTTCGGTGATCCCTTGCGCTCCAGGACGAGGCACTGAAGCAAGGTGGGATGACTCGTCAGCGATCGACCCGTTGCAAGGGAGGGATCTTCGCGTATTAATTCCCTGAACCTACCCACTTCGTCGGATTTCATGGCGTCGATACTGGATTTGAACCGCGGGTCCATAGGAAGGAAACAACATGACACGGATCGATGAAATCGCCTCGAATATTTTCAGGTGGCACGCACGTGCCCGAGTTCGATCTTCAAACGGAGAGCAGGTGTTGCTCGACATGGCCGCTGTCGTAAAGGAATTGTTCGGCTAAGAACGTCAGGCGGGGAGGGTCTTCAGTCGCGGCAGCTTCGCGTACCTGTACGCTGTGTATGCCGACACGAGGTGACCCACCCGAGCATCCCCCCTGTGCCGAGCCAGAAACCCGGCGTGATAATCAGCCAGAACAGACCACGCAGAAACGCGCCGTTATAGATCTGGCCTACTCCCGGAATAATCAAACTCCTAACCGCCGAAAGTCTAGCGTAACGGGGCCAGTCGGAATGCCGCCATCTCCTCGCCGTTGCGAACCAACACGGTGTCACGAACAAGCACGGGGTGATTCCAGGTCTTGCCTTCGATGGCCTTAAACCGGGCGATCTCCTTAAACGCATCGGAAGTTGCACCCACCAGCGCCAGCTCACCTGTATCGGACAGCACCAACAGCACGTCCTGATCGGCAAGCAGCACGAGTTGACCGCTGCCGTAGCGCCCGCCCTTCCACTTCCGCTTGCCGTCGGCCAGATCGATACACGAAAGAATGCTGCCATCGAAACCGAACGCGTGGCCATTATGGACGACGAAATCGTTGAAATAAGGCTTGAGACCCGGAGAAGCCCATCGCTCGTCAACGGTCCAGTGCTGGGAGTGCTGCGCGACGGAAAGGCGCCGAATGCCTTGTCCACCGGTTGGTTCGATAGTGTTGACCAAGACATCGCCTTCCGCCGTGACTGCGGGCTGGACGATGGCGCCTCCGTCCAGCTTGTGTTGCCAGAGGAGCGCGCCCGAAGACAGTGCGACACTCGTCGCGGTTCCGCTAAGGAGTAGGACCTGAGGGATGCCTGCAATCGTGACAAGGTGGGGCGAACTGTAACTGAACCCGCCGGCAGGACCAAACCACCGCGGCTTGCCGGTCGCGATGTCGTAGGCCGCCAGCTTCCCCCCAGCGGCAACGATGACCACATCGTCGACAACGAGCGGCGAACTCGAGAAGCCCCAGGTCGGAACTTCAGTTTGCGCATCGGACCCGACGTTGCGCGACCACAAGACTTTACCGGTCATGGCGTCGAGTGCGTTCAGAATTCCGGTTCCGCCAAATGCGTAGATACGACCGTTACTGAACGTTGGAGTCCCGCGCGGCCCCGCACCAGCGTTGGATTCCCAGAATCGTACAGCGTCACGGTGTCGCCAGACGGGTTGTCCCGTGCTCAGTCGATAACTCGCCACGAGCTCGTCGTCGCCCCGCTGTTCCTGTGTGTAGATCAGATCCCCGGCAACAGCGAACGACGACCACCCCGGGCCAATTTGCCGGCGCCACAGCTCCACAGGAGGAGACTTCGCCCAGTCTGTGTCGATGCGCACGTTGTGAACGATGCCGTCTCGGTCGCTTCCTCGAAAGCCTGGCCACTCCGAGACCAGCGCAGATGCAGGAGGCATCGTTAAAGCAGCGGCGGAATCCGGGTCCGCTTTCGCCGCAGGCCGTTCCTTAACAATTTCTGTCGGCGGCGGCGCCGGTGCCGGTTCCGCGAGAACGGGAGGCGGGTCGTCGCTACCCTTGGCCAGCAGCAGTTGTTCTGGTGTGGGTGTCCACCTCCAGTGAAGCTCGAATCCGTAGTGGATACCTGCGGTTCTCACAAGCGTGCAAACTCCGGCCGCCATCAGCATTCCAATAACAACAGATACCCGTCGACTGCCTTTCGAAGAGTTCTGCGTCGCCGCCGCCCAAACGACAAGGGCAATGGCAAAGAGGGTAAACCCGAAAAACGGCAGCCCACCCATCGCACCGCCAACGATCGACGGATCGAGCAGCGGACGCATTGCAACCCACGTTGCGATCATCAGCACCGTTACACCCAGCCGCTCAGACCATCGCGCGCGGCTGAAAAAGATCCACCAGATAAAGACAGCAAAAGTTCCGATCATCGCGCCGGCCAGGCCGAACATGGCCAGATCCGGCATGGCGACTGAAGGGAACAAAGAAACGAGTAGTCCGATCACAATCAGCACCGCAGCGGCAATTCCGGGCCAGGTGCGAAGGTTCCGGCCCTCACGTTCCAATAGACTGTTTGTTGTTGTAGTCATCTGGATTACCTCGCCGAACTTATTTCACGACAGTTACTTCGACGCTCACTGTACCGCTCTGAGGCACACGCACGTTCTTTCCGCGGCCTTCATACTTCCTGAGAAAACTCAGGCTCTGATAGGCATTCGGCGGCGTGCTTTCCCACGCGAGCACTTGATAGTCTCCAGGAGCCACACCCCGGAATGAGAATCGGCCGGCAGCATCGGTATTGGTGACGGCATACAACGCGCGATTTTCAAGACGTCGTGGCTCGGGGATCAGCGCAACCACAGCGCCTGGAGCAAACTTTGTTGGCCCATCTTCAACAACGCCGTCAACAACGCCGGCGCCGGAAGCGATCCAAATCTCGATGGGCTCCGGGTCGCGGCTACCAATCGCAAAACCGGAATCAAAGACGCTCGCTGAACTCTGCCGAACATCAGCGATATAAAAGGTGGGGGGCAATCCCGGCAACGCGGCGACCCGGAACTGGCCGGGCGGAACCGACGCCACCGAAAACGATCCGTCAGCAGCCACGGGAGTGCCACGGGTGGCGACCAGCTGATAGAGCGCAACGCGTGAAGATCCACCCATCGGACTTAACGCGATCCTCACACCCTGCGGAAGATTCCCGCCACCTACAACACGAACAGTTCCCTTCAGCGCCGGGCTTGGGTTAATTGCGATCGGCACTCCGCTAACATCGCGATCCTCCACGTCGACGATAACTCGTCCCCACGAGAACGCCCCGAGCCCGGTTCCAACGGAGGGGTCCGCAACACGCCCGAGCAGTTCGTACGAACCGGGAGGCACATTGGTGATTTCAAAGACACCGGTATTGGGAGTCAACGAGATCCTGCCGGACTGATTCGCCGCCGTGTTGTCATTAGGCGTTTGAAGGTCGCGGTCCGCGAGGTGAAGAAACGCCATAACAAGAGGCGACCCGTTCTCATTGGGCGGCGCCGCGACAAAGCTCGTGATCTGACCGGAAATCTTGAAGAGCTGGGCCGGCCGCAACGCGATGTCGATACCGCGAAAGTCTTCGCCTCCGCGAATGGTGATGGGCTGAGCTTCGCTGAGGCGCGTCACACTGGGATAAAAGGTCCGTGCTCCCGGTTGTCCCCCTGCAAAGGGTGCAGCCGCCCGGGTTGTCGCGCCGACATAGTAATCCCCTGGCGGCAACCAAAAGAGCCGGTATTCGCCGCGGTCGTCCGTTGTTTTCGTGACAGACGTCTGGAGAAGAGAGAATCCGGTTTGATACGCAACGGAATAGGCCTGCACCGTCATGTTCGACACGACCGCGCCCGTCGGGTCGTAGACTCTTCCCCCGATGATTGCTCCCTGAACCATGGCCAGTGAAGCTTGTTGCGCTTCCCCTGCGCCGACCGCGATGTTGATTGCGTCTGTCGCCGGATAAACTCCTGCTACAGGTTTGCCAAAGAATCCGTCTCTGGTCGCGCGGACTGTATAACGGCCCGGCTTCACCTGCGAGAATGTGAACCGGCCATCGCCATCCGACATCACCGTGGGCCAATTCTGTGCGCCGACCGCGTTGTTGACAATGTTTTGAATGGCAGGTTGCCCGACCGGAAGACCTCGAGCCGCTGCGGTATTCGACAACAATTGGACTACCTCTGCGGCTGTCGCACCTTGAGGGGGCGTCACCGTGATTCCTGCTCCGGCAGCAGCGTTCAACACCGTCTTCATCGCTTCAGGGTTGACGGCGCCTTCCAGGGTGATCTGCACCGCGGAAAACGCTTCGTCGCCGCCAAAACGCGTCACCCTGCCGTGCACAACTCCGAACTCGGATACGTTCTGTGCCGAAATATTCGAAATAAGCAGTGCCGTGAGAAAGACCGCGATGCCAATGGGTCGTGATGCCCTCATAACTTCCTCCTTCCAATGACCAAAAGACATGCCTAGACTATCTAGGCATGATTGTCGATAGTCGAGGCATCGTTGTCAAGTCCGGGGCTCAACAATTGTCGATGTTCGAGGTATACTGGTGCGGTCTTTCGGAGGTAGGTATGCCCAAGCCTTCAGACCTGTTACAGGGAACACTGGATCTTCTAATCCTGAAATCACTCTTGCGGGAGCCACTACATGGTTGGGGCATCGCCAAGCGGATTCAATCGCTATCCGACGAGGTCCTGTTCGTACAACAGGGGTCACTTTACCCTGCACTGCACCGGCTCGAGCAGCAGGGTTGGATTGTCGCTGAATGGAAAAACACTGAGCTGGGGCGCAGCGCAAAGTTCTACGCGCTGACGCGCGATGGCAAGAAGCAGCTCGAGCAGGAACTGGAAAACTGGAAGCGGCTCTCTTCGGCGGTGGGGCTGCTCCTCAAACGGGCGTAGCGTATGACTCTCTCCCGACTTCTACGAATTTGCGAGCACCGGCTGCAAGCGCTCTTACAAAAGGACCAGCTGGACGATCAACTCGACCAGGAACTGGCATTTCACTTCGACCAACTCGTTCTGGAGAACATCGACGCGGGCATGAGCCCGGATGCGGCACGCAGAACGGCACGGCGCACATTGGGGAACTTCTGCGTCATCCGTGAAGAATGCCGTGACGAACGTCGTGTGACCTGGATTCACGATTTCCGGCAGGATGTCCTTTACGGTCTCAGCATGATGCGTAAACATGCCGGCCTCACCGCTATCGCGGCGATTGCACTGGCGTTCGTCATCGGCGCGAATGCCGCGATTCTCAGCGTCGGCAAGGCCCTCATCGAATTCGATTTCCCGTTTCCCAATGCCGAACGGCTGGTGACACTGGGAGCACATGCCGGTCCGAACACGCAGGGCAACGGTCTTGCAACGATTCCGGATTATCTGGCCTGGAAGAAACTCACCCGCGAGTTTGAATCCATGGGCGCATCGATGCCACTCCGTCAGGACCTCGCTGCCGAACGAGCGGGTGAGGTCGCGCAAAGAGTCGCGGGAGTAGCTGTGACCCCGTCGCTGTTTCAGACACTTAATGTTGCGCCGATCAAAGGCCGTGTTTTTGAGGACGAAGAAGCGCCTGTTGGAGGGCGGCCCTCCGCACTCGCGGTCATCAGCCAGCGTCTGTGGCAATCCCGATTCGACAGCGACCCGCAGATCCTCGGAAGGCAGATGCGGCTAAACGGGCAGAACTTGACGATCATCGGCGTGATGCCATCCGGTTTCTGGTATCCGAACAGGGATGCCGACTACTGGGTTCCTCTTGGTATCTCCGTATCTCAACTGGAAGGCTCAGCGCGCTTATTCCATGTGACGGCACGTTTGAAGCATGGAAGCACGCCCGAACAGGCGCTCGCAGATATCCGCGCCGTAGCGTCACAGCTGGCGCATGAGTCTCCGAAAAAACACCGAGTGAGCGACGCGCGAGCTGTACCGCTGAAGGTGTCTTGGCTCGGGTGGCTGAAACAGCCGATGGTTATGCTGGCCGCTGCTGCCGTTCTGGGACTGCTGATCGCGTGCGCAAACGTGTCCATCCTGTTATTAAGGCGCGTTCCTGCACGGCGTCCGGAGATTTCCAGGAGAGTCATGATGGGCGCGGGGCGCGGACGTATCATCCGCCAGTTTCTGACGGAGAGCGTGATGCTCGCCGTGCTCGGCGGGGGAATGGGGTTTCCCGTCGCCTGGTGGGCCATACACAAGCTCTGGGAGATTTTTCCTCCTCCGGGACAGCTGCCTGTTCCAGGTATCGGCGAAACAGGAAGCCTTCTCGGCTTGACCGCATTGCTTTCCGTGATATCCGGCCTCCTTTTCGGGCTTATGCCCACGTGGGCAGCGGTCGGTGCGGCAAATGATTTTCGGAAATCGAACGTGGACGAGAGCCGCCGTACTCCTGAGCCCCTTCTCTTGTCTGTCCAGGTAGGACTCGCGATCGCGCTGCTCGTACCTGCAGGCCTGTTGATGAATAGTTTTGTCCGTTTGATGGTCGATGACCGCGGTTTCGATCCCAGAGGGGTCTTAACGTTCCAATATCGCATCCCGGTTCTCGAATACGCGGCTCCGTCGGTGAACTACCACGGACTCCCTGCAATGAAAGCGACACCACCGACGATGGCGATGCAGCGTATCTACGAAAAGGTGCGAACATTGCCCGGAGTCGAGTCTGTCGCGGCGTCTTCCGTGCCGCCCGTTAACGGTGTCGTGTTACCGGGAGCGGTCCTGCTTGTAGAGGGGCGGACTCCTCCGGCAAACGCCGCTGAGCGGATCGCGTCTTCGGCTACCTACTTTCTGGTGACGGACAATTTCTTCCCTACGATGAGAACGCCGATCGTCCGCGGCCGCGACTTCAATGACGATGACACGGCCTCTGCGCCATGGGTCGCCATTGTCAATGAGACGCTCGCTCGTCATCTCTGGCCGGACGAAAATCCCATAGGAAAACGTTTCACGGTAGATGCGATCTCCGGCGAACGCGTGCGCGAAGTGATCGGCGTCGTCCGCGATGTTCCGCTGGAATATGTCCACAACAAGACACCAAAGGCTGTGGCTTACACGTTGTACCGCCAACAGGCGGAAAAATACGAGGGCTGGAACGCGACGATGTTCGGCCAGATGCACTTTTTCGTCCGCGGCAAAGGGGATCCAATGGTACTCGTACCCGGATTACGAACAGCGATAGCCGAAATGGATCCCAACCGCCCCGCTGTCGATTTCCAGACGATGACGGCCTTCGTTGGCAAAGGAATGCGAGCACGCGGGCTTTACCTTTCCATGCTGGGGCTGTTCGCCCTGATGGCAACGGTTCTCGCGGCGGTCAGCATTTACGGCGTTGTGACGTTTTCCGTTTCGCGAGGCGTCGCGCCCCGAACAAGTCTCCCCATCAACGCCCGCGCACACGCTGCGGACGCAGCCGGCACCGCCTTACGCTCGGTTGCGATCGGCTTGCTATTGGGAACTGTCGGAGCGCTTGTGCTGGCTCAGGCGATTGAATCGCAGCTCTGGGGAATAACCGCAACAGACTTTATGACTTTTGCCGCCGTCACGGCATTCCTTGCTGTCGTCTCACTGGCGGCCTGCTTTATTCCAGCGCGGAAAGCGATGCGGCACTCCTAGAACCAATCTCTGGTAGTCTCGTTTATGCTTCCCCCGGGGAAGCACAACAAGCGGGAACTCAACCAAAGTGACACAAGAACAACGTGAAGCGCGCTCGCGCGAAAATCTCCCTTTCGAACTCCTATTGATCCGACACGGGGAACCGGACTGGGATCGGGATAAGGCCAGTGGAGATCCAGGGCTGACGGAGTTGGGGCACAAGCAGGCGACGCGTGCCGCGACCTATCTGAGAGGCCGCTCCATTCACGCCCTCTACTGCAGTCCCCTGCGCCGGGCGCAAGAAACGGCTCAGCCGATAGCCGCGAATCACCAGCTGGAGCCGCAAGTTGTCGACAACCTCGAAGAAATCCGGGTACCTTCGCTTCAGAATCTGACTCAATCCGAAGTGGATTCCTATTTCGCTGCTGCAGCGCGCCGGAAATTGCAGGAGCGATGGGATGGCTTTCCCGGCGGGGAGGCATTCCGCGATTTTCACGCGCGCGTGACCTCCGCGATGGAGTCCTTACTCGCCCATTACGGAATCCATTCGGGTGTTAGTGAGGAATTCACGGTTTGGAATGCACCCGCACGAGGGCAACCGCTCCGCATTGCCGTAGTCGGCCATGGCGGCACGAACGCTGTCATCCTCGCTCACCTGCTCGGTCTCCCACCCGTACCGTGGGAATGGTTGCGGTTTGAAACCGCCCTGGCAGCGGTGAGTGTCGTTGTTTTACGCGGCATCAGCGATGACAGTTATATCTGGTCCTTGCAGCGTTTTGGTTGGCGCGAAGACTAGAGCAATCGAGTTCAGTCATTACCGGCGACATCGGGCATCTCGATCTGTCGCAAGCACTCCCTGAAATCTGCCGGCAACGGGCTTTTTACCGACAGCGCACGCCGGTCGATTGGATGGGACAACGCTAATTCCACTGCATGAAGCATCAGCCTCCTGACGTGTGGAATCTCCGTCGCCGGATCCGCGCCGTAAAGATCGTCTCCGAAAATCGGCAGCCCATACTCCGAGAGGTGCACGCGAATCTGATGCGTTCGACCGGTCCTGGGAATGGCCTCGACCCAGGTTCCCTGCGGGTATCGTGAGATGACCCGAAAGGACGTCTCAGCGAAATCCCCTCCCGAGCGCACGGCACCGTAGCGGCGCCGCTTTGACCTCGCCGTTGCCGGTCCCAGATAGTTTCTTATTGTCCATGCCGCATCGATAGCAGGCTTCGAGACGGTAATGGCCTGATAGGTTTTCATTGCCACATGATTTGCGAAGCTGTCCGCAATGTCGGAATTCACGCGGCTCGACTTGGTAAACAGTACGACTCCGGATGTATCCCGATCCAATCGATGATGGACTCCGAGGTACGGTTTCGCGAGTCCGTCCCTTCTGCGCAGGAATTCTTCAACTGCGGCCACGAGACTATTCCG
>DASTBJ010000497.1:0-5489 GCA_035712125.1 Terriglobia bacterium | reverse complement strand
GTAATAGGTTTCAGGTGATTCAGGCAGCGTGCGCAGCCGTATTACCCACGTGTCGTCCTGGCGGCTTTCTTCGCGAATCAGCGCCTTGAGAAATTTTCCGTCGCGAATGCTGCCGATGGAGGCGTCCACTCTTTCGATCTGCTGGGTGAACGTTTCGAGCGCTCGACCATAGGTCACAGCGGCGCGGCCGTGGAGATTCAGACTGGCATACGCGTGCGGAAGGGCGAGCATGGCTTCCTGAACTGCGGCATCTGTCGGGTCGCGGTCGACCAGGATATTCCACGGTACGAGCGCGCGGTCGTACTGCTTGGCGGTCGCCTCGGCAAATCCGGCCCGCAGCAAAGCCTGGTTTGAGAACGGTCCCTTGAGATGGACGCGGTCCAGTGTTGTTCTCGCACGTTCGAAACTTCCCGATTCGAACAACATGGTGCCAAGTACCAGGTTCGCCTTGTCACGGATCGCGATACTGCCGGGATCGGTGCCCGTCATCTGTCCGGCCTTGTCGAGTTGCTCGATCGCTTCGCTGGTCCGGCCTGACTGTAACAGCGCGATGCCAAGGTTGTAGGCAGAAAACCCGGCCAGACCCTCTTCGCTCTGCAGCTGCGAAAGGATGTTGACCGCGTCGGCGGGCTGGCCTTTCGCCATATGAACATTCGCGCGCAGAAACTCGATATCGTCGCGAATGTCGGGAGGCACAACGCCGTTGATTCGTGCCAGCGCATGTAGCGCATCGTCGAGCTGATCCTTCTGGAAGTGAATACGGGCGAGCCTGAACGCGGCTTCGTTGCGTACCGCTTCATCGACATTGCCTTCGAGCACTTTCTTGATCGCGCGGCCGGCGCGGTGGTGCATCCGGTAATTGAGTTCGAAATCTCCGACCGAGAACTCGGCATCGTTGATGTGGAAGTGGAGCGTATCGAGTGATGGCTGGTCGAGGCCGCGGTAAAGCGCAACTTCAGTATCCAGCCGCTGGAGGGCGTCGAAGTAATCTCCCTGCCAGGCGTGATAAAGCGCCTCCCCGAAATAGAGGTCCTTCAGGTTTTGCCCGAAGGCTGGAAAAGCAGCAAGTCCAAGGGCCAGGCCCAATGCGACGAGCCGTCGTGGCTTTCGCATCGTCTTTACCATTCTCCGATCGTGATCGGGGTCTTCGCCGCCGAAGCCGGTCCCGCCAGCGTCAGTCCAACCAGTTTCGGCTTCACTTCCTTGCGGATCGTAAAGCGTTCTGTGCGGGTGAAGTCTGCGCCGCCGTCGACTTTCGCGTCGAAAAGCACTTCGAGTTCGTGATCTCCGGTCGCCACGTTCCCGACGTAGATCCGCTGCACGCCACCCTTACGCAGGGCCTCGAGCTCCTTGTGACTGTAGATGTGGTGCGCAACGAGTTGGCCGTCGATTTGGAGCCGCACTGCGTCCAGGCGCATCGTGTCGCCCTTGCCCAGCGCGACAAAGATTGCAACCTGTGTCCCTGACGGGTAGAGCAGTTTCTCCTCGAGCCGGCTCAGTTCTTCCGAAATGTTAAGGATGTCGGATTTGATTTCCTGGACCTGGTCGTCGAGGTCCTGCAAGGTCAGCTTGCGTTGATCCTGCGGCTGGGGGACTGCCGGAACACTGTCCTGCTGCGCGAGAACAGCCATCGGCGCCACCGCCAAAACCACAAGCAACATCCAGTTCATGCTCTTCCAACTGAGCGAGGCAATCATTGCTCCTCCTCCGTGAGGGGTGTCAAATTTCCAGATAAACCCTGTTCGCCGCGAAATATGCACTCGGCTTTCCAGAAACAGGAGTGTCGTGTGTTTTGTGCGGCTTAGGCTGCGGGTGTGATTCTGGGCAACCTGAGGTTTGCACCAACTATGTTGACAAATCCATGTTGGCAACCGTCAAGAATCCGGCACTTACGTCTCTTCGGTCTGCAAAGGATCGATCTCGAACAGGCTCAATACGGCTCCATTGGTCAAACGAAGATGTAAGCCCAGATTGAGTCCGAGATCTTCAAGCTTGCTCTTTTCCTCAGTGGTCGGCGCATCGAGCGGGGTGTTGAAACTGTAGCGCTGAACTTCCCGTAAGGGGATTTCGCTCCACATGAGGCCGTCCGCCGGCTGGACCAGAATCAGGCTCTCGCTCTGGAGATCAATAGCGACCTTAGTCGGTGCTGTAATCACCAACCAGTCGCACTGAAATTGCGCCCGGATGGTGGTCTCTTCGTTAACCCACTTGGTGATGAATTGCAGGGCTTCTTCTACGGTTACGATCATTGGATCTTTCTTATCACACCGCCGACGCGTGTGCGACGGTTTGCCGCAGTTCAAGGTGAGATCAGCGCTGTAAAATGTGCATCGTGATTGCGGAGACGCCGCCTTCATCGAGGATGGAATCCCGCCGCGAGCGTCTGGGAAAGATCTTGAATCTATCTTCCTGCCCACGTTAATGTAGTGACGTACTACATTTGGAGAGACAGGATGAAAATGGGACTTCGTGAAGCGAATCAGAACTTCTCAAAAGCCATAAGACATATCAAGTCGGGCCGAGTCATTATTCTCACGGAGCGGGGCAAGCCGATCGCCACGATCACGCCAATCGAGCGGCCCGGCGATCGAGACGAACTTCAGGCTTTGCGGGATGAGGGGTTTCTCATCGGAAGGCGCGAACCCGGTCTGCTTCGTACAGGGTCGGCGCCGGTTTCAATCCAGGGACGCGCGGCGATTTCAACTATTCTTCGGTCGGAAAGAGATGAAGACTGAGCAGGCAAGGACCGCAGCTTACTTCGACAGCAGCGTTCTTCTAAAAAGGTACGTTCGTGAGAAGGGCAGTGATCAAGCGGTGGATTTTATGCGCCGTTATTTGATTATCTCATCGGCCATTGCACCGCTTGAAATGAGGTCTGCGCTCCGCCGGCTTCATGCCGAGAGCGGGTTGTCGGCCAGGGCGTTTCAAGCAACTTTGGCACGCATTCAGTCCGAACGCCGAAAGTGGGACCTGGTTGCGTTATCTGCGGAAATCCTTCAGTCCGCCGAACGGTTGACGGTCGATCTGAATCTGCGTTCGCTCGATTGTATTCACCTCGCCTGTGCTTTGACGTGTCAGTCTCGCTTGAGGCGGCGTCTGCTGTTCATCACCGCAGACGCTCGGCAGCTGGAATGCGCACGAAATCTCGACCTTGAAATCGTCCCCATCAAATAACGCTGTGCGGCGCCGAAACCAGCTCATGGTTACCATTTCGTTTTCCACGAGGGCACCACGCCGTTAACTCCCGTTCTCTAAATCGACATTTGCCGTACGGCGTGCAACTATCCGGCCAATGTCCGCATCCACGCGCTCTCGCAGTTTTGCAGGAGTGAGAACCTCGGCGCGTGGGCCAAGGCCCAGCACGAGGAAGCACGCGTGGTCTTCATCGTCGAACTGCGCTTGCACGGTGACCCATCCCGTGGGGTGAATCGATTCTGTTGCGTCCGCACTCGAAACACAGCCCCATGTTTTCATCATTTCGGCCGTGTTGGCCTCCAATCGAAGCATGGCGGTATAGCGCGTCCGATCGCGGAATTGCTCGGTGGATGCTTTCCAGTAAGCGGCAAGGTCGAAATCGGGCGGCCGCTCGCAGGCTTGCTCGAGAAGCGTTGCTTCTTTGATCCGCGACACACGATACGTTCGAAACCCTCGTGGTGTGTTCGCGACCAGATACCAGGCAGTACCCTTGGCGACAAGACCTAAGGGATCGACAGTGCGTTCGGATGCCTCATGCCCTTCCCGCTTATAAACGATTTGCAGCTTGCGATCGCGTGACACGGCATCCTGGACAACCGGCAGCATCGAGAGATTCTCAATCGTGCCATACCAACGGCTGGTGTCGACATGCAACCGTTGACGAATGGAGGCGGCCCTCTCGCGCAGAGGCATCGGCATCGCAGCGATCAACTTGGCGAGCGCACGTTCCGCAGCATGGACAAGACGCTGGTCTCCCACCACCTGCGGTTGCGCCATTAGAAACGCCCGGAGCTCGGCTTCGTCAAACCCGGGCACCTGAGTTCGCCAGCCTTCCTCTAACTGCCAGCCGCCGCGCGAACCCCGCATTGCAAACACGGGCACTCCCGACGCACTCAGCGCTTCCATGTCGCGGTGCATCGTCCGTTCGGAGACCTCCAGGCGCTTTGCCAGCTCGCGGCCGGTGAGCCGGCCATGCGCCTGAAGCAGCAGTAGCGCGGAGAGCAGTCGATCGGCTCGCATATATATAAGGATGGAACCCGAATTATGACACAGGCTGTCATATATGCCGTCGTAGGCTGCGGAAAGACCGATTCCAGTTGTTACAAACCCTGAACACTCACATTGGGAGGTTTTATGTCCGCAAAAATGGATTCCTTAGCTCTAGTCATTCCCGCTCCCGCGTTGCTGGAGCACTGGCAGGGACATCGCCGATTGACGCGGCGGCTGATTGAAGCGTTTCCCGAGGATCAGCTCTTCAAGTTCTCCATCGGGTCCATGCGACCGTTCGGAGCCATGGCTCTGGAGCTCATTGGCATTGCAGAGCCGATGGTCCGTGGGATCGTGTCCGACACCTGGGCTCAGCTTGACACGTCGGGACAACCTTCTAAAAAAGAGATCCTCCGGCGCTGGGACGAAAGCACCGAGCAGATCAACGCGCTTTGGCCGCAAATTCCAGCGGATCGTTTCCAGCAATCAATCACGGTCTTCGGTCAATACCCCGGGCGTGTCTACCAGCATGTGCTGTATGCCATTGATAACGAAGTCCATCATCGCGGTCAGGGTTATGTGTACCTGCGTGCGATGGGGATCGAGCCTCCGCCGTTCTATGAGCGGTGAGGGTACGAAAAAAATTCGCTGAAGGTGTCGATCCGGACTACGGCGCTTCGACTACCTGGTAGAGCGACGACAGTCGCCACGGAGAAAACATGAGGCACGAAAATATTCCTTCATTACTGGAGGCCTCTCAAGCGGAAAGACTGGTCGACGTCCTGTCCCGAGCCCACCAGAACAAGCCACACTTCCGATACATCGAGCCGGATGAGCAAGGGCGAATCCGGCTCGTGTCCACCCTTTTCCGGGAAGCTATCGGCACAGCGCTGAACGAAGGCACCATCCAACTGACGCACAATCTCCACGGCTGCGCCCTGTGGATGGGACCTCGAAGTCCGTTGGCGATCGTGCCAACGATGCAGGCACACTTGGCATCGATAGCGAATGAACTAAGCTCCAGACAACTGAGCCGCGCTCTGCGCGTGGGAATGCGCCTTGATGACGTGCATCGACACCTGGTTCGAGGACCCCATTTCTACTTTCTCTCGCTCGGCGTCGAGCCGTCAGTGCAGCAAGACCAGGGCCCGACACTCCTCGCATCGCTGCTCAGACTAGCGAGTGTGGGCGGCGTGCCCTGTTACGTCGAGACGTTCGACGAGGCAGACATCAGTTTCTACATGCGATGCGGCTTTCGAATTGCAGGCTGCGGCAGAGTCGGCGCATCTGGGCCGGAGTTTTGGGCA
>DASTBJ010000496.1:0-5156 GCA_035712125.1 Terriglobia bacterium | reverse complement strand
ATACGATAGCGCGTTACAGCCAGGCAGATTTTCGCATCAAGGGACGGAATGCGATGACCGAACACTATTCGGTGCTGGGGCCGGAAGTGACGACAGATTTCAAAGGCCGCGAAATCTCGAGAAAGGATTATGAGCTAATGGACCTGCTCGGGTCGTTCGATGCCGTAGTCGTCGCCGGTGAAGCCAAAAGCCACTGCGTGGCCTGGACGGTTGAGGATCTAATCGACGCCGCAGGCACGCAGAATGAGCTGTTTAAGAGGATCTATCTGCTCGAGGATTGTTCCTCGGCGGTCTCGGTTCCCGGAGTCGTGGACTATACCGAACAGGCCGATGCTGCGTATCGCCGTTTTGCCGCAATGGGTATGCATGTCGTCCGGTCAACGGATCCGATCGAGAACTGGCCTGGCCTCGATGCGAGAAAATGAGTTTTGTGTTAAAAGATCGCACTATCTCTAATGCGCCAGTGACCACTTTGAAAGCTGCAGCCCCTTGCGGCGTGTTCGGCTGCAGGAAAAGGAGAATGTAAGGTCATGAAGCTTGTCGTCGTCGGTATTGGAACAGTTGCCGTCATGGCACTCCTCGTCTCCCCCGTTTACGCTCAGGCTCCGGGAACCGTGAAGGTTATCGGGTGTCTTCAGGGCGACGGATCTGAGCAGAAGCCGTGGTTTATTTCAGGCGTTGCTCTCCCCGCTCCAGCACCGGCAGCGGCTCCAGGCGGGGCCGGTGGCGGTCGTGGTGGTGGTGGTGGTGGCGGCGGTGGACGTGGTGGTGCGGCAGCAGGAGCAGGCGCCGCTCCCGCGGGTGCTGCTCCCGGTGGCGCGGAGGCCGGCGGTGCGGGTGCTGCCGGGGCCGGGGCTGGGGCTCAGGCTGGCGGACGCGGCGGTGCGGGCGGAGGTCGCGGCGGCGGTGGGCGTGGTGGCGGTGCTGCAGCTCCGGTTCCTCCTCCGGCTCCCATCCCCCTTGTGGACCTTCGGCTCACGGGTGGCATGGATATGTCGGCGTGGCGTGGGATGAAGATCGAGGTCGAAGGCACGCTCGGTCAAAAGCCGGCGACAGGCCTTCAAGACATCAACATCACGTCTGCGCGCTCCGTCCAGGGGGTGTGTGTCCCAAAGTAACCCGGGGGTATAGCCGATTCTCTGGTCGGTAAACTTGACTTGCGGTAGGACTTCTAATACACCGATAGCAATTTTAATTTGGGCAAGTAACGTTTCGATATCACAGGAGAACCTGATCGATGCGTCATCGGTATCTAAGCTTCGCTGCAGCTGTGGCGGCCTTAGCTCTCACATTTTCGGTTTCGATGAAGGTGCTCTCTGCGCAGAACGCCCCGAACACCGCGCCCGCACGGATTGATGGGAAACCGAACTTCAATGGTCTCTGGCAGGCATTGACCGGCGCAAACTGGGATATCCAGGATCACTCTTCGGAGCCCGGGCCCTACTACCAGCTTGGCGCCACGTTTGCCATTCCTGCCGGCCAAGGTATTGTCGAGGGGAACGAAATACCGTATCGGCCCGAAGCTCTTGAACAGCGAAAGAAGAATCGCCTCAATCGATGGACGGCAGACCCGGAAATCAAATGTTATATGCCGGGGATTCCGCGTGCGAACTACATGCCGTTTCCGTTTACGATCGTTCAAGGCACCACCACGATTGCATTCGCCTATGAGTTCGCCACCTCGAACCGCGTCGTTCGCATGACCAATCACCAGAAAGCGCCCGTGCCATCCTGGATGGGCTGGTCCAACGGCCGCTGGGAGGGGGATACCCTTGTCGTGGAAGTGACGGGGAATAACGACCAGACTTGGTTCGACCGATCGGGGAACTTTCATAGCGACGCCATGAAGGTCACAGAGAGATTTACTCTGCGGAATCCTGATGTTATTGATTACGAAGCGACCATTGAGGATCCGAAAACGTTCACGCGGCCGTGGAAGATCAGCTTTCCCCTTTATCGCCGCCTGGAGAAGAACGCGTCGCAGCTGGAATTTAAATGTGTTGAATACACAGAAGAGTTGATTTACGGCCATTTGCGGAAGCCGACGAATTAGGAGGAGATATCCGATGAAACATCGATTTCTCATAACAGCCATGGCGCTACTGATCGCCCTGGCAGCCGGGTCGCTGCTGGTCGCGGTTCCCATCGCGGCGCAGGCGACAACACAGGGGGCGGCAGCCGCGTGGACACCGCCAAAAACGCCATGGGGGGATCCGGACCTTCAGGGAATCTACACCAGTGACGATTACATCGGCCTCGGAATGAACCGGGCTGCCCAGTACGGGAATCGCCTTTACTTCACCGAAGAGGAGATCGCGGCCAGGGAAAAGACTATTGCAACCACGGCTCAGCGGGATGCCGTGGAGTTCGCGACCCCCGGAGGCAACGTCGGTACAGGACCGCCGGGACACTGGGGCGAGCGCGCTCGACGGTCTCCCCGGCAGACCTCGCTGATCGTCGAACCGGAAAACGGCCAGACCCCGGCACTTACTGAAGAAGGCCGTCAGCGCCAGGCCATGTACACGCGGCAGGGCGCAGGAACAGCCAGACCGGAGGATTCCTGGGAAGGCTACACGTCGTACATCCGATGCATCACGCGCGGTATCGCAGGCTCCGTCATTCCCGTAATCTACGGGAATGGTACCGAGATCGTTCAAGGACCGGGCTATGTCGCCATTCTTCAGGAGATGGTGCACGAGGCGCGTATTGTTCGACTGGATAAGAGCCCGCACGTCGGATCCAACATCAAGACGTACATGGGCGATTCACGCGGCTACTGGGACGGCAACACGCTTGTCATCGAAACGAAAAACATTCTCGGCAACAAGACCGGGATTGGCGGGAACGGCGGCGGAACGCCTTTTAGTGAGGACGCGAAGTTCACCGAGCGCCTGACGCGTACCGACAAGGACACTATCCAGTACACGATGCGCGTCGAAGATCCCCGAACGTATACCGCGCCATTCACTTTCACGTTCCCCATCCGACGGGAACCGGGATACCAGAATTTTGAATATGCCTGCCATGAAGGCAATCATGGAATGATGAACCAGCTGAGCGGCGCCCGCGCAGACGAAAGAGCAGCGGCGGAAGCTGCGAGGCAGAACAGGTGAGGAATCCAATGCGAACAAGAATGCTCCTGGCAGTCATTGCCGTTTTCCTGCTCGTGCCCGTTTCGCTGTGGGCACATCACGCGTTTGCTGCTGAGTTTGACGCAAACAAGCCGGTCAAACTCCGCGGCACCGTAACGAAGATGGATTGGATCAATCCGCACGCCTGGATCCATATCGAAGTGAAAGGCACCGACGGTAAAGTCACGAAATGGATGATCGAAGCCGCTGCACCAAATGCAATGCTTCGTCGAGGGTTCAATCAGGATTCATTGCCGATCGGAACCGAAATCCTCATCGAAGGGTACATGGCGAAGGACGGCGCGAACCGGGCCAACGGAAGCAGCATTACCTATCCGGACGGCAAGAAACTGTTCATTGGATCGCAGGGAACAGGCGCACCTGTCGAACAGTAGCGGGAAGACGACTCCCGGAGAGGAAATAGCGGGAATTTTGAAATTGGATTCCCCAATTTCAAAATTCCCGCACCACTTTCTCACATGCACCGATCGGCTTCGTTGGGCTTCTCCCGATACTTGTCGTGGCAGTGCGAGCAAGCCGTCGTCACGGCATCCGCCGCCATCAGAATATTGTCCTGGTTTTTTGATTGTGCCGCCTTGTACGCGGTCATTCCTGCGGTTCGAAGTTCCTGAACAAATCCTGCCCAATCCGAATTTTGCAGCGGCACCGGCTTACCGTTCTGACAGGTACGTCCGGGGGTCATCAGGAGGTTGGCCGACTCTGCCAGAGCCAGGCCGCTGTTTTCGACCGCCATCCATCCGCCGTAGGTGCTGGCAATCGGATCTGTTGAGGTGGAAGCGTCGGCACCAGGCTTTACATCGGCCGGATTAATGCTCTGCGCGGCGAAGATGACGTTCGAATTAGGAAACAGAATGCCCCGCATGACTTGTGCCAGATTGCCGTGAATTTCCATCGATCCTGCTGGAGGACGCTGGGGCGCGTCCGAATCCACGCCGCTGGGTGAAGAAGCGCAGGAACCGGTCAAAAGAAAGGTCAGTGTAAGAAGCAGTAGTAGGACAAGGTCTTTTCGCATATGTGCTCCCTGTTGGGTATGAGTGTACCGCTTGTTTCCCGGACCCCATGGTATACCTGCTCGAAGAAATGAAGGAGCGACTAAGCCTGTGAACAAGATCCGTACGGTTGGTGTGTGGGTGTTGCTGGTTATGATTGTTTTCTTTCTGGCATGGCGACAGCAGTCACAGGAACCCAACCTGACGAGGACCTTTGCCGAATTCGCCATTGACGTGCAAAACGAAAACGTGGCGGAAGTACAGGTCCGGGGCACAGATCTTGTCGTCACCAATCTGCAGGGAACTCGATATACGACCACAGGGTTGCTGGACGAGGTACTAATGGAACAGCTCATCGAGCAGGCGGTGCCGGTGACGTACCACGCAGAATCAAACCTGACTTCCTGGATCGTGTTCTTAATCCCTGTCGTGCTCCTGCTCGGCTTCTTGTTGTACTTTGTGCAGAAGTCTCGAGGTAGCGCGACAAACATCCTGTCCCTCCGCAAGAGCACGCACCGCGAGATCTCGTCCTCCGAGAGCCGCGTGACCTTTGCAGACGTCGGGGGATGCGAGGAGGCTAAGAAACAGCTGGGCGACGTTGTCGACTTCCTGAAATCGCCCAACCGCTGGCTGCAATCCGGTGTCCGGTTGCCGCGGGGCATTCTGCTGGAAGGGCCGCCCGGCTGTGGCAAGACACTGCTGGCCAGAGCGGTCGCAGGAGAAACCAACGCGAAGTTCTTCCTCGTTTCGGGTTCGGAGTTCGTTGAAATGTTTGTCGGTGTTGGGGCAGCACGTGTCCGGGACCTGTTCGAGACCGCCATCAAGAAGGCGCCTTCCGTGATTTTCATCGACGAGATCGATGCTCTGGGCCGCCGCCGCGGCTCCGGCATCGGAAGCTCCCACGACGAGCGCGAACAAACCCTCAATCAGCTACTGGTGTGTCTGGACGGCTTCAAACACAACGACCAGGTTGTCGTGCTCGCCGCGACCAACCGGCCTGATGTGCTGGACGCGG
>DASTBJ010000495.1:0-3100 GCA_035712125.1 Terriglobia bacterium | reverse complement strand
CTCTGTCGGATCGCCTCAGCGGCTGGCTTGAACTCGTCGTGGCCGCAATGCTGGTCGCGCTGGGCGGGCGTGTGTTGTATCACCTCTGGAAAGACAAGCTGCGGCTTCACCGTCACTCGCACACCCATGTTTCCGGCAAGGGACCTCATGTTCACTGGCACCTGCATGTTACCGGTGAGCCGGAGGAACACCAGAGCTTCCTGCACTTCAGTCTTCGGCCGCTGATCGTTGGGATGGTTCATGGCCTGGCCGGAACCGGGGCGCTAATGCTCCTGGTGCTGTCGGCAATCCAATCCCCGTTTCAGGCGTTGATGTATATCGTCATCTTCGGGATAGGCAGCATCGCCGGAATGCTCATCGTGAGTCTCCTACTGGCGATGCCCCTGCAGTTGGCTGCACGCAATGTCCCATCCGGTTATCGTGTCGTTCAGGCCGCCGCCGGAGCCTTCAGCTGTGTCTTTGGGATATGGCTTGGGATGGATATCTGGCAGAAGCTGGGCTGATTACTCCAGGCCCAATACGGCCCGGTGCCCGGTAACCAGAGCAACAATCACACAGGCAGCTGCAAAAATCTCCAGAAGCAGCCAGGGTGTTGGGAATTCCTTCAGCGGTTCTTCCTCGCGAGCCTTCCTCGAATATCGCAGCATACCCAGGGCAACAATGCACAGGCTTCCCAGCAAACTCGCGCCCGCATGGACTGTCATCCTTGAAAAATTTCCGCCGGCCAGCATCAGACCTGTGGTTGAGGCGAACAACGCCCCCGCCGCCGCACCGAGCGTGAGTCTGTATCCGAAATCGAACAACCCGCGCAGGTCATAGAAAAGCGCCAGCAGCACAAGCACCACGGGAAAGTGGACCAGGAAAAAGTGGTAGGGCACTCCGAACATGCAATCAGCTTTCGGGCAGCTCAAAGCACAGCCGGCATCGTGCCTCATACGAATCCGTCGCGCCAACGAGAACACGCTCGGCGTTGTCGACGGTTCGCTGTGTCCGGTTCGCCGGCGCGCCGCACCGTACACAGATGGCCAGCGTCTTGGTGATGTATTCAGCGACCGAGAGCAGCTGAGGCATTGGATCAAACGGACGGCCTCGGTAATCCTGATCGAGGCCCGCGACAATGACCCGCTTTCCCATATCTGCCAGTCTGTTGCATACGTCGACGAGTTCGAGATCGAAGAATTGAGCTTCGTCGATACCGATAACTTGTGTTCTGCCGTCCACGAGCGGCGGAATTTCCGACGCCGTGCAGACCAGTTGCGATTTCATCTTCATTTCGCTGTGGCTGACGATGTGGTCATCGCTGAACCTGCTGTCCACTTTGGGTTTGAAAATCTGGACACGTTGCCTGGCGATCTGCGCCCTCCGCAGCCTGCGGATCAGTTCCTCGCTTTTTCCGCTGAACATGCTTCCGCAAATCGCTTCGATCCAACCCAGGTTGTCCCGCTGACGAGAAAGTTGTTCCGACATAGAAGGGCAGGGAATTATACCGCTGTATAATGGCGACCGTATGGCTCAAATCCCCCGTCGTCAGTCCATTCCGGTGCTGGTGGGAGACGTGTGGGTGGGCGGAACGCATCCGATACGCGTCCAATCGATGACGAATACGGACACTGCGGATGTGGCATCGACTGTCTCGCAGATTGAAGCGCTGGCAAGTGCTGGTTCGGAACTGGTCCGAATCACCGTCAACACCCGCGAGGCTGCCGCCGCTGTTCCGGAGATAGTTCATCGGCTGCGCGACCGCGGGATGGACACACCTGTTATCGGGGATTTCCACTACAACGGACACATTCTGTTACGCGAATACCCGGCATGCGCGCGCGCCCTCGACAAGTACCGCATTAATCCGGGTAACGTAGGCATGGGTCGCCAACACGACGACAATTTCCGATCAATCATCGACATCGCTAATGAACATTGCAAGGCGGTGCGCATTGGTGTGAACTGGGGTTCGCTCGATCAGACTCTGGTCACGCGCCTGATGGATGAAAACGCGAAGTCCCCTTCTCCCAAAGCCGCGAACGATGTCGTGATGGATGCCATGGTGCTCAGCGCGCTTGAATCCGCTGAATTCGCGCGCTCTTACGGCATGCAAGCCGATCGTATTATCCTCAGCGCCAAGGTTTCCGGCGTTCAGGATCTCATCGATGTCTACCGGCGACTCGCCGCGCAATCGGCTTATGCCCTTCATCTCGGGCTCACTGAAGCCGGAATGGGACGAAGGGGTATCGTTTCCAGCACCGCAGCGCTTGCCGTTTTGCTTCAGGAGGGTATTGGGGACACCATTCGTGTGAGCCTCACGCCTGCTCCGGACGGCGATCGCACCGAGGAAGTTCGGACGTGTCAGGATGTATTGCAAAGCCTGGGTCTGCGCGCTTTTTCACCGCAGGTGACAGCCTGTCCCGGCTGCGGCCGCACGACGAGCACGGTCTTCCAGGAAATGGCGAGTGACATTGAGTCCTATCTGAGCCAGCGTATGGCAACCTGGCGCCAAACGTATCCCGGAATCGAAGGCCTGAAGGTCGCGGTGATGGGTTGCGTGGTGAATGGTCCCGGCGAATCCAAGCATGCCGATATTGGTATTTCACTGCCGGGAACAGGAGAAGAGCCCAAAGCGCCAGTCTACGTCGACGGTCATCTGATGACCACACTGAAAGGTCCCACCATCGTCTCCGATTTCATGAAGATTCTCGAAAACTACGTCGAGCAGCGGTACGCTGCCCTGTCCGGGAAGGGCTAGTGGAAGATCTCAATCTCAATCGCATCGTTTCCCAACAATTTGATAGCGCGGCACGGTATTTAAAGATTCATCCGGGAATGCTCGCGCACATCAAAGCCTGTAACAACCTTTACTATTTTCAATTCCCCGTACGATTCGCTGACCGCTACGAGATCTTTGAAGGATGGCGCGCCGAACACAGCCAGCACAAAAAGCCGGTCAAGGGCGGAACACGCTTCAGCATGATGGTCAGCGCAGATGAGATCATGGCTCTGGCAGCACTCATGACGTACAAGTGCGCTATTGTCGACGTTCCATTCGGCGGATCGAAGGGTGGGGTCAAGTTCGACCCCAAGAAGTATTCCGCCGAAGAAGTGGAAA
>DASTBJ010000494.1:0-4588 GCA_035712125.1 Terriglobia bacterium | reverse complement strand
CAGACGAACATACGGATTCTTCGCTTCCTGCTTGCGTTCGAAGATATTGGTCAGCAGGTAAGCGACGAAGAAACCGAAGATCGCGAAAGCAATGGCAACGGCAGCGAGCAGCGCAGTGCGGCGTTCGATCATCCTCGTGCTCCGTGACCCGCTCCGCGATGGCAATGCACGCACTGGACCGCATCGGCCGCCGCCTTGCTGCCCTCAATGATGTCGTGAACAAAGTCGCCGTGACAACGCAGGCAGCTTTCCTGAAGGATCGACGCGTTTCGGGGATGGATCATGATCGGCTCGTGAAAGTCCTGTAATGTAAAACCCTTCGAATGACGGTAGCCGTTATCGGCCTTTGCCAGATACTTCGGAATAAACGCGTGCGGCAGATGACAATCGACGCATCCCGCCGCAGCGTGATGCGGACCCTTCGACCACGACGCGTATTGATCGTTCATGATGTGGCAATTGGCACAAGCGCGCGGATCGGTGGAGAAGTAGCTGAGTCCTTCGGCGTAGTGGAACGTGAACATCCCGATACCCAGCACCAGCCCAACCAGAGTTGCGAACAACGCACCGGAAACACCCAACACCCGCATCGAGCGGTCCCTCAGCGTCCTTTCAATCCTTCGGCGCACGCGAATTCCCGCAGTTCGTCGTTGGGTGGTGTCGCTTTCCTGTAGGTGTAGACCGTCTCCCACGGCTTCACGAGCGCTTTGGGATCCCTGACCGTGACGCGGTTCTCGAGGACATCGGGACTGATGAAGCGGATGCGTTCATGCACGGTCATCTGATCGCTGTGTGGCGAGGAGCTGTCGATAAAGGAGTCCGGATGCAGTGCCACGGTATCGATCACCAGCGTATCGCCTTCCCAACGACCCGTGGAGTAGCCGGCATACGTCGGATCATTGAGAACCTTTTGTGTCGGCTTCCGTCCGTCCAGGTACACTCGCCGCAGCGCATCCTGCCACTCGCTGAAGAATGTGATCCGGTCCTTCGTCTGCATGATTTCCATTCCGTACGGCATCGACATCATGTGCGGCATGCCTGGAGGAAGACAATTTGCGATGGGGTCGTACTCATAGGAGCCGCTCATTCGTGACTTCCGAATGATCTCCCATTTCGCCATGTATTCAGGCGTGAGCTGAGGCGCATTTGCCGACCGGCCTGTCGAAAGATCGCCGGTCGGCGCGGATCGCGTGGGAGGTGGAGGCGGGGCCGTGGCGCGTTGGCCTGTCGCGGGAGCGGCTGCGGCCGGGCCACGCGCGGCCCCGCCACCGCCTCCACGAGCAGGGTAATAGACACCCGAAAAATCCGGAGTGGTCCCCGCAGGTGCTGTGGCCTGGCTGTGGAAATTCTCCGGTGCAAACACGACGATGCCGAACAGCACCATTAACCCGAGTAATGCGATCACAGGTCGATTCATTGGATTAAATCCTCTCATTGCTGTCCCGGCCCGGTGTTGCCGAGAATGGTTCCGTCTTCCTTCGTCACACGTGCGATGATGCCTACTTTACTGCCGTCTTTCGCCGGGCTCATGTGAACCGTGACCTTCTCTCCCGCCTTTAGAATGTTGCGGTCCCATCCGGTTCGACCCAGCACGCCGGGTGCGCGGCCTTCCAGTTCCCATTCGACGATCTCACCCTTGTCGTTCTGGACGGCCAGCGTCAGCCAGGTGTGCGGATTGGACCACTTCCACAACTTCACGGTGCCGGTCAGGGTGAGCACTTTCTCCACTTCGTAGGAGGAGTTGCTGTGATGCGAAACCGCGGGAACTGCGGAGAGCAAGGCAATAGCCGCCAGGACGATGACTTGATTTTTCATGAGGTCACCTCGGCGGCAATCTATCAGTGGTCAAGAACGCGGGTCAACCGACATACGCAGAAATGTTCAATGAAATTAGTGAAATTACTCGCGCCGAATCAGGCTGCCCGCATCGGTATCTCCTGTCCAGCTCAGGCGAATCTGCGGGGAAGCCTCCGAAGGCGCAGCGTCGCGGTATGCCTGGATGTCTTCGCGGTGGTAGTACATCTGAAGTCCTTCGCTCAGACCCGTCTGGAAGAAGAAGACGCCTCGAATATCTATCGGGAGATCGGACACCACAAACTGCGCGTTCTCTGGCGGCGACGGCTCCAGCTGGACTATCTGACGCAATGTTTCCTTTCCGACGCCTGACGTCCAGCGCCAGGCTTGAAGGTTATGCAACACACCCAGGCTGTAGAGCAGGCCCAGTGCGGCATACGCAAGATTGCGCGTTCGGGGGCGGGGCAACGCGGAGACCAGTTGACCGAGAAGAAGCGCCATTCCTGCGCTTGGTAAGCACAGGATTCGCGAGTTGCTCAGTCCCGGGCCGATCAACAGCATGAAGTGTCCCGGAATCATGGACACCAACATCCACACATAACCCCACACGATGATTCGGCGGCATTGCTCCGTTATCGAGGCACGGACAATGAGGTAGACAAGCAGGGCGGCGGTCAGGGTCGCGATGACGATGATCAGCTCCGAAGGCTGCCTCCAATTGAATCCTGCAAGCAGGTGGGATGGGCCGCGTATTAAGAGCGCTTCCAAAGTTTGTTTCCCGAACCCGATCATGCCGGACCCTTCTCCAGAGCGATAACCTCCGAAGCCGCCGAGCGCGATCCACCGCCAAACAAACAGAATCGCAGCGGTTGCGAAGAATCCAGCGAGATGCAAAATCGGAAATCGTCGGAACACAATAAGCTCGAGTGCGCATAGCAGCAACGGCACAACAAAGGCGGTTTCCTTCGACGCGATGGCGAGCGCACAGATCCCGAGCGCTACCGCATAGCGCGCGGCGCCACCCTTTGCGCGAAACGTCAGGTATGCGGTCACCGTCCAGATGCTGAGGCAGGTTGAAAGCAGGTCGAACCGTCCCGCCATCCACGTGACCGACTCCACCTGGATCGGCATGGCAGCGAAAATTCCAGCCGTCATGAAAGCCGCTCGTCGGCTGCCGGTCAGTTGCCGTGTTATGAGAAAGAGCCCTGTCGTCGAAGCAGCGTGGAGAATGAGATTGGTCAGGTGAAATCCCACCGGATTCCAGCCCCAGAAAACTTGATCGATGGCGAACGTGGTATAGGTCACCGGCCGGTAAAAGATCTTGCCGCCTCCACTGCCAAAAAATTGCGCGAGGGAGTTCATGTCCAGCCGGCGAGTGACCATCAACAAACCGAAGTCGTCATTGATGAAGTAAGACCCGAGTGCGGTAACCCATATTCCCGCAGCAACCGTCATGGTAAGCGCCGGCAGGATTGACGTCGATTCAGAGGCGTCTCCGAGTTCCGGACTGGGATTTTCATTGTGAGCACGCAGCCGAACAAGCGCGAGCGCGAAAAACACGACGGAGGTCGCCTGCATGATGTTCATGCGCGAGCGCGGGCTCGTCGCGAAGAACATTAAGGCGAGCGCCACAATGCCGGCTGCGACCACAGCGCAGGCTAAGGCGCGTTTCTCTTCCCATGGCCAGGTCGCAAGTTTCACGCGCGGCATTCTAACCCGGCTTTTGATGTCGCAGGAGTTTGTCATTGATGGCCATCGCTTTCTGTCCGAAACTCGGCGGATCGCGTATGATCGTTGCCCGAAAGGACCTACACAGGGGGAACAAGAAGATGAAACAGATCAGTAGACGTGGTTTTGTAAAAGCGACCGGTGCGCTCGCTATCCCTCCTGCCCTGGCGAGCCTTGCCGCCACGACGGCCAGGGCGCAGCAGAACAACAACACGGCGGACCTGCGCGTCGACTCCAACATCGTGTTCGGCAAAGGTGGCGACATCGATCTCCTGCTCGATGTCTATCATCCGCCCGCTGGCGTCACGCCCAAGAAGATGGCGATCATTCATCTCTTCGGCGGCGGCTTCTCCGGCGGCAGCAAGAATGCAGGCTACATCGTCAACGACGTGCGCGCACTCGGGCGTCTGGGTTACACGAACGTCTCCGCAAACTATCGTCTGTCGGGCCAGGGCCCGTGGCCGGCACAAATCCATGATACGAAGGCCGCGATTCGCTGGGTACGCGCGAATGCCGCGAAAATCGGCATCGAGGCCAACAGGATCGCCGTTGCCGGCTATTCGGCGGGTGGGATGCTGTCGCTACTGGCTGCCGGCACTAACGGCATGGCCGAGTTGGAAGGCACCGGCGGTAACAGCGGTGTCAGTTCAGACGTGCAAGCCGGCATTGGTGTCTATCCGCTCGCGAGCGCTCAGACCGCTGCGGCCCTGTTTCCCAACCTGTCCCCGGAAGCGCGCACTGAGGCGATGCGGGCCGCGTCGCCGACCACGTACATCGGAAAGACCTTCGCGCCGACGATCTTCATCCATGGCACCGGCGACACCACAGTGCCTATGTCGTCGAGCATCGACTTCTTCAATAAGCTTCATGAAGCCGGTGTGCCGACAGCGCTGACCCTGATTCAGGGAGCAGCCCACGCCTTTGACAACAGCGCACTCGACGCCGTTCAGGTGATGGCGCAATCGATCGACGTGTTCCTCGATCGGCTGATCGTCAATCCTCAGCCTTATGCGAGCTTCGGTGGCGGCGGACGCGGCGGCAGGGGAGCGCGTGGTGGCGGTGGGGG
>DASTBJ010000493.1:0-26799 GCA_035712125.1 Terriglobia bacterium | reverse complement strand
CGGTCAATGACCAGATTGCCTTCGTCGAAGCATAAGCTGGGGTCGAGCAGGGCAAAAATTTTCTCAAGTCAGACACAGACAAGAAGGATCGCCAGGGCACAAGCCCCGCCACGGGCAAAGTTTCCGGGATTCATGGCGAAGGATTGTATCAGGCCTACTCAGTAGCGGCTGACGGTCAGGCGGATCCCTCCCGGCTGGGGCGTCGCGGCTGGATTGTCGTAGTAGGCGGTAACGGTTAACATGCTGCCGGCCGGAAGAGTCACCGGTTCCTTGAAGATGAACGGTGTCGGCCAATCCACCGGCAGATCCTTTGCAAACAGCAGCACCTGAGTGCTGCCGTCGGCGCGTCTTGCCGACACTTCGACGGACTGCGCGCCAACAAACGTTTCCGGGCGCAGCGCCAGCATCGAAACATTCCTCGTCAACCGTGTCTGAGCGCGGAATCTCTGTGATACCGCGCGGGGCGACACCTCCCCTTTCGCTTCCAGCACGAGGTCCGAGACGGTGTTCGCGGTTGGGCGATCCGCGAAAAAGAGTCCCAGCGTGCCTTGATCCACCACAGGTTCGCTCGCGCCGCGATAGTGAATCTCCGCGACGATGTGTGAACCGGCAGGAAGGCGATAGGAGGCGGCGCCTGGCAGAAGCGAGTACCCGTGCCAGGGCGTCCAGCTCCCGAGCCACTGGCCGGTTTCCTGAACAGTGAAAACCGCGGCACGGACGACGCGCCGGTCCCCCGGGCTGTATTCCAGTGCCCGCACTCGGCGTTCCGTGCGCAGGCCAGGATCGATCACAACCCGGCGAACGTGATCGGTCTGACCGGCTTCGATTCTGTTCGAGATCAACTCGAGCGTCAGCCCCGGCTGTCCGAGTTGCCAGTGCTCCGTGTGCGGCTGCGCTTTCACCTCTTCGCGAGGACGCGCGCCAGGATCCTGAACATTCAGAAACACCGTTCCGGCATTGCGCGGCCCGAGTCCTTCAACCCACGACACGATGAACTGGACTTCTCGCAGGGTCAGGCTGTTGTCATTGACGAAGTCCCCATATCCCGGCACTGCCGGCCACGGCGGCATGTGCCGGCGCAGGATTTCCGCCCGAATCGACCGGCCTTTCAACCACGTTTGCTCGTAAGTCGAAAGTGGAAACGAGATCGCGCGATCGCTGTGACACATGACGCAATGCTGATCCAGAATGCGGACGATTTCCCGGTCGAACAAAACGGTAGTGGTCGTGGTTTCGTGAGAAAGCGTCGCGCCAGAACCCAACAGCAGCGCAAGGAGGGCAGCCAGCGTTATGATCGCCCGTCTCGTCATGACTACTCCGCGGCCCCCGCATTAAATGTCGTCGAGAACGTGTAGAGTTTGCCGTTCCTGCGGAATTGCGTCCACGCTCGATAACGTCCGGGCTTCGGCATTAATCCTTCGAATGTGACTTCGGGGCCGCCGCGCAGCGTCTCCGGGTCGACATCCGCGGGCAACATGAATTGCTTCGGACC
Organism: Terriglobia bacterium; assembly: GCA_035712125.1. Taxonomy (GTDB): domain Bacteria; phylum Acidobacteriota; class Terriglobia; order 20CM-2-55-15; family 20CM-2-55-15; genus DASTBJ01. The sequence goes on along the minus strand of DASTBJ010000493.1, from coordinate 25,307 downwards.
GCTCTCGTCGACCGCGGAGATGTCGACGGGGTGGGAGTGAACGTAGTCGACCATATCCTCGCTCATGATCAGCGTGTGCCCGAATGCACCCAGGTAAGGCTGCAGGTCCGTAACGGGTTTGCCGGTGGCGGTGTCGCTCAAGCGGAAGTTGAGGTGGCCGTAGAGCCCGGCAACGAACGTTGGTGGATCAAACGAAACTTCCGCCGTCAGATCCTCGACGGACTTTTTGAATACGGTGTCGGGCACGAGACGAGCACGGTCGCCTGCCAGGTCGCCCGCGTAACCTGCAGTCACCAGCGGACGCGCGATGAACTGGGTGGACCCTCCAGTGGGCAGAAAGTCGGACAGAACCTTGTAATACCCCGGTTTCGGCAACGTGACGTCGATCGTCCACGTTCCGTCCGCACGTTGTTCCGGATGGATGTGTTCGAAGTATTCCATGTTCTGGCTGATGACGAACAGGTGGTATTTCCTGTCGTGAACAACCTCGAACTTTTCGATGACGGCATTGAAACCCGGATGAGAGACCTTGAACCGCAAGGTTGCCTTCCGGCCCGCGACAACCACCGGCGGGATCGTTCGAAACTCCAGTTTGTAATCGCGCACGTCGTAGGCTGCAGCGCGTACCAGAGCCATGCCGCACCGAGGGCACTTGCCTTCGACATCGAGAGTGAAGTCCGGATGCATCGGGCAGAGGAATGCGGTCTCCTCGTTTGCAGATCGCACCGGCGCCTGCGGAGAGTTTTGCAGCAGCGCAGCAGAAAGCGACGACGCCAGCGCCACTGCCACGATTCCCGCAATCCAGGTTCGGATCATCGCTTCTTACCGGTGCGGGCTTGTCGCGTTGCCTTCGTACGTCCCGGAACCCGCGCCAGGAAGTTCATCGCTGCGCGGGCCCGTGTATCGAGTGACATGCAAGCCCGTATCATTGTCCACCCAATAGATGAGGCCATCCTTGAATATCGGGTAGGTTCGCGCCACACCCTGCGGAATGGTCAGCGCGTAACCCACTTCTCTGGGCATCTGTGGCCGCGAGATATCAATGGCGCGCAGTCCATGTCCGTACCACGTCGTGAAGACAAGGTTCTTGAAGACTGTTGGGTTGTGATTCTGCTGCGGCACACGGCGGCGTTGCTGGCCGTTGGGTTCCGTAGTTGCCTGATCGAGGCACTCTTCGATCTGATTGTCGGGAATCGCAAACCCTCCAATCATCATCGGGGCGGTTTCGACTTCCACAGACATCACGCGCGCATGCATCAGCGGACATCCGCCGTTTTCATCGCTGAGCCAAACAAAGGCCGGCCGGTTTTTGGTGTTTCCTCGTACCTGTGCGGGCCTGCCCGGAACGAAGACTGCGCTGTGAATGCCGGTCGGAGTTGAATTGAACGGAGGATGTACATCGAAGCGGGAACGCGTCATCAGCACGAGGTACCGTTGCGCCTTTGCCTGAGGGGAGGCGTCTGATGCGAGGTAGGCTTTCAACCCGGCGTCATTATTGATGACCATGCGCAGGCAATCGTTAGCGATGCCGGCGAGGCGGGAGCCATCGAGGACGCCATTTACCGACGCGATCGTGGAGCGCTGATTGCATCCGGCACTGCCTGCAGCGAGTGCCGCATCCTTGTTACGGGCAATCGCTTCGGAGTCGAGAACATAGAAGCCTGCGGTTCCTCCCGCGACGTAGACGCGTTCGCCGTCGTCCGACACGCTGAGCGAATGGAGGCCGTTGTTCTGACGGTTTTGAAAATTTCCTGCCTCGTTGCCACGACTTCGGACAGCGCTGAAGTCCGCAAAACGGCCGTCTGCAAACAGCCCCGTCGCGTCCGGTCTCTCATTGGGGGGTGGGCCGCCGACTTCCTGCAGGCTGAAGCCGGCGAGGACACGGGGCTTCATCAGCATTTCGCCGGTGTTCTCGTCGGTGATGGCAAGAGCAATCGCATCCGGAATTCGCAGCCCGGGATTCGCAGGGTCGGGAAGACCGCCGCCGGCGAACATTGCCATGTAAACCAAGATGCGGTTCGGATTCGCCGGATCATGCCAGAGGAAGAACTCGTGCGACGGCCCATTGAAGTCGTACGTTTCGCTCCGGGAGGTCGGCAGGCACGTGTTCATGTCTGCCACGTAGGTCTCCAGACGACCGATGTTGTTCGTACCGCCGTTTCGAACGAGAATCAGGCGATCCTGACCGCCGGCCGTCTTGTATACCAGGGCTCGAAGTTCGCGGTCATCGAAGCCCTGATTACCTTGAACCATCGCCGGGATTTCTCCGACTTTCACGGGCGGCTGCCTGTCGGGATTGGGCTGGATTTTGAATATCGTTATAGGACGCGTCACACCGGCTCCGTTGGCATGCCCGACGTAGATACAGTTGCCCGCAATGCCGAGTCCCCGGCCATCGCCCGCACCGTCGAGATCCCCTCCGCGCCATGCTCCCGTGCCCGGGTCGCGGACTGATGGAACCGTCAACACCCAGTGGAGGTGCTCGAAGTTGCGAAACAGGTGGAGGTCCTTTTCGAGCTTCGCCGCGCCTGCCCGTGCATCCTCTTCGGACGAAGTCGGATCCACCTTGCCTTCGCGATTCACCCGAACGGAAGGCATCTGTGCGATCGGAGTATCGAATGTGCTGGGCTGGCATCCCGCGGGATCTTTCGAGTAATCGACGCATGGGGGATTCTGCGCGACAATGGGCGCCGTCAACGCCAGCAGACCCAACCCGCAGCACAGCGCCAGGCACTTCAGCCAATTGCGATCGTTCATGACTTCGCTCCTGTATTTTGCGGGCAATGTAACACCGGGTATAGGCGAAAACAAGGCGGAGGGTTTGACGCGAAGGCTTGAGTGGCCGTAGAGTTTCGTCATTCGGGAGGCAACATGAAGAAGATAATGTTTGCGGCACTGCTGGTTGGCGTCTTTGGAGTTCTGGCCTTTGGGCAGCAGGCCGTTCCTGGGATTCAGAATTTCCTGAAGATCAATACGGAGTTCTGTACGGGCGGTCAGCCGACCCCGGCTCACCTGGCGGAGCTCAAGAGCCAGGGCATCAACACAATCATCAATCTGCGGGCTCCAGGCGAAGCGGGATTCGATGCTGCCGCGGAAGAAGCGGAGACCAAGAAGCTGGGGATGAAGTACTTCAATATTCCGGTGTCGAATCAGGCGGGTCCGAAAGACGAACAGGCGGATGAGTTTCTCCGGTTGACGGATGATGCGAAGAATCGCCCGGTGTTCATTCATTGCGGATCGGCCAACCGCGTGGGTGGATTTTTCATGATTCGACGGGTCCTGCGGGACGGCATGACGTTCGACGCTGCGAAGGCGGAAGCGCAGAAGATCGGGTTGAGATCGGCAGCGCTGGAAGAGTTCGCGAAACAGTACATCGAGAAGAGGAAGAAGTAGCTCAGGCAGGGGGTGGAGCTTAGGCCCCACCCTCCCGCGCCGCCAGAAGCACCGTCGTTGATCCGCGGTCCGGAGCGTCGTGAAATGACCGCACGTTTGGGTTCTTTTGCAGCAGGGACCGGACAATTTCCCGCTGCACCCCGATTCCGCGGCCGTGGATGATGCGGACCTCGCGAAAACCTTTCGCCATCGCCTGATACAGATACTCCTCCACTACGATCTCGATCTCGCGCGGCTGAAACGTATGGAGGTCGATGGAATCCTCGATCGGCACTTCGTGCATACCGCAAGTATAATGTTCCGACCTATGAAGTACTTCGTCCGTACCTACGGGTGCCAGATGAACGTCGCCGACTCGAACGAGATGGGGCGGCACCTGCAGGCGCGCGGTATCGTTCAGACCGAAGACTCCGATGATGCGACGGTGCTGCTGGTCAACACCTGCACGGTGCGCCAGCACGCCGAGGATCGTGCGTTCTCAGAAATCGGACGCCTGAAGAAATGGAAGGCGCAGAAACCGGGGCGAAAGGTTGTCGTTACCGGCTGCGCGGCGGAACGGACAAAGGAATACCTCGAGGATCGCTTTCCTTACATCGATCTCGTCGTTGGAGCGAAATCCATCGAGGACTTCGGATCCCTTGTCGAAGGATTGCTCGAACGTCGCCCTGAGTCAGACGACCTCGATTACGCCATTCCTTCGACCAGCGACAACGTGACTGCCTTTGTTACGATCATGCGCGGGTGCAACTACTCCTGCACCTACTGCATCGTGCCGTATGTCCGCGGGCGAGAGAGCTATCACCCCATCGAACAGGTCCTCGGCGAAGTACGCGATCGCGTCCGTGAAGGCGCCCGTGAAATCACGCTGCTGGGGCAAACCGTGAACTCCTACCACCGGGATGGGACCCGCGGGAAGGGAACAGACTTTGCCGATCTGCTGGAGGCCGTGGGCGCCGTCGAGGGCGTCGAAAGGGTCCGGTTCATCAGCCCGCATCCTTATTACATGACCGATCGCGTGATCCAGGCGATGGCGGAGGTCCCCGAAGTTTGTGAGGCGTTGCACTTACCGGTGCAGTCGGGATCGACGAGCATGCTGAAGAAGATGCAGCGCAACTACACACGGGAAGGTTATCTCGAGCTGATTCACAAGCTGCGTCATGCGATGCCCGGCATGACGATCAGCACAGATCTCATAGTCGGCTTCCCCGGGGAGTCCGAGGCTGACTTTCGCCAAACCCTGTCCCTGGTTGAAGAGGTCGGTTTCGACTTCGGATTCGTTTTCAAGTACTCGCCGCGAGCGGGAACTCCTGCGGCCGAATTGGAGAGCTTCCCGGAAGAACTGATCGAAGAGCGTCATCAGGAATGCCTCGCGCTCGTTGAAAGCATTGCTGCGAAGAAGCGAGAGCGCTGGGTGGGAACGGTTCAGGACGTTCTCATCGAAGAGGACGGATTTGGTCGCACGCGTGGCAATGCCAAGATCGCGATTGCAGGACAAACCGCGGTGGGCCAGACTCTTCCTGTTGTGATCTCGCGGGCCGACAAGACGACCTTCGAGGGCACGATTTTCCAGGGTCGATGAAACCTCCCAAACGAAAAAAAGAATGGTTCGATGAAGAAAGCCTTTGGCGCGAGACCTACGGCCACCTCTTTCCCGAAACACGATTTGCTTCCGCAATTGAAACTGTCGATAAGGCTCTCGTCCTTGCCCAGCCGCAAGGTAGCGCGGCACTGGATCTTGCCTGTGGGCCGGGCAGATGCTCCATTGCTCTCGCCAAACGTGGCTTCAAGGTGACTGCTGTCGACTGTACTTCTTACCTACTGGACAAAGCCCAGGATCGGGCGCAGATGGATCAGCTGCAAGTGGAATGGGTGTTGATGGACATGCGCGATTTTGTCCGTCCCAACACCTATGACGTCGCCCTGAGCATCTTTACGTCGTTCGGATTCTTTGAGGATCCGAACGACGATATCGTCGTGCTCGGGAACGTGTTTGAGTCCCTGCGTTCGTCTGGCGCGTTTGTACTCGATGTGAACGGGAAGGAAGTTCTTGCACGGAAGTATCTACCGTCTTCTGTAGACGAGTTGTCCGACGGGTCCATTCTGATTGAACGGCGGAAGGTTCTCGACGACTGGACACGAATTCAAAATGACTGGATTCTCATCAAGAACGGGCTGACTCAAACTTTCCCGTTCCACGTTAACGTCTACTCGGGACAGGAACTGCGCGATCGGCTCGAGAAGGTAGGATTTGTGGACGTCAAGCTGTATGGGACGTGGGAGGGTCGTCCGTACAACGTCGACGCGCAGCGGTTGATTGCTGTGGGTAAGAAGCCCTGAAAGCCCCTAAATCTCGATCTCCAGGAGATCCTTCCCCAGCGTGATGTTCTCAAACACGCCGCGCGCATCGTCCGCGATCTTCTTCACCTGACGGCCGTCGTAACGTGAGCTGAAATGTGTCGCGACCAACGTTTCGCAGGCGGCTTCCTTCGCGACGCGTGCGGCGTCCTCCATCGTCGAGTGCTTGCGGTCGCGAGCCATCTCGATGGCATCCGGTCCGAATGTTGTTTCGTGGATGAGCGCCGTGCAGCGATCGGCCAGTTCCACAGAACGCTCCGTGAACTGCGTATCCAGGCAATAGACGACCGACTTCCCCGGCCGTTCCGGCCCCACGACCATTTCCGACGCGATCGTCCGCCCGTCCGGAAGCCTGACGCTCTCGCCGCGCTGTAGCTTTCCGTAGAGTGGCCCCCTGGGGATGCCGAGCCTTTCCGCGGCTTCGAGATCAAACGTTCCCGGCTTGGGCTTCTCCTGAAATCGCCACCCGAGGCAGAAGATTGAATGATCCAGCGGCAGCGCTTCAACGTAATAGTCTTCGCCGTCCAGAACACGGCCGCGGTAGCCGCGGGGAAACTCGTGCACCGTTAGCTTGTAGGTAAACTGCTGGAGATCCGAGTTTCGAAACGAGGCGCTGAGATAGGCGCGAATGCCCTCCGGTCCAAAGACATTAAGCGGTTCGACGCGGCCATCCAGGTGCAGGGTGCTCATTAATCCCGCAATTCCGTAGAGATGATCCCCGTGAAGGTGCCCGATGAAAATGCTGTGGATGCGGCTGCGTTTGACGTTCGAACGCATGAGTTGCATCTGCGTACCTTCACCGCAGTCGAAGAGAAACACGTCGCCCTCGCGCACCAGGGCCGTGGATGAAAGACCGCGCGTCAGCGTCGGCACTGCAGAACTCGTCCCCAAAAGAACAATCTTCATGACAGCTGCAAGCTTAGCAGACTACCGCGTGAACATTGCGCGGAGGACGTAGCCCGCCAGGCGCGGATTCTCGCGTAAGCGGCGCACCGAATAGGCGTACCAGTCCCGCCCGAAGGGAATGTAGACACGAAGCGGATGACCCGCCGCGCGGATCCGATCGCGCAGTGTTTCGGTGACCCCGAGCAACATCTGAAACTCGTACGCGGAGCCGGGCAGTTTCAATTCAGCGATCCATTTTTGCGCCTGCCGAATGAGGCTCTCGTCGTGGGTCGCGATGCCGACGTACACGCCGGACCGCAGGAGACGTTCCAGCACTAGCAGATAGTTTCGATTGATCTCGGACATGTCCTGGTAGGCGATGGACTCCGGCTCAACATACACGCCTTTGCACAAACGGAAGTTGGGCTTGAGGGGCAAGAGCGCCGTGACATCGTCCACCGTCCGGCGAAGGTAGGCCTGGATGACAACACCGACGTTTTCATGACGACGGCGCAGAGCTGCGTAGATATCCAGCGTGTCAGAGGTGCAGGACGAATCTTCCATATCGATGCGCACGAAGTTCCCACACTCCTTCGCGCGCGTAATGACGGAGTCCGCAAATGCCTGGCACTCCTGCTTGTCGACTTTGAGACCCAGTTGGGTCAGCTTGATTGAAACGTTCGAGTCGATCTTTTCGCGATGGATTTCCTCGAGCAGCCTCTTGTAATTTTCGGTGGCATCACGAGCCTGATCAATGCGATGGACATCCTCGCCAAGGATGTCCATGGTGGCGCGGAAACCCTTTGCATTCAGGGTCCGAGCCAACCGAATCGCATCGGCCATCGTCTCTCCGGCAATATAGCGTCGCGCAACACGTCCTACCACGCTCCGGGGGACGAATGGTAAGAAAGCAGCAATTGTTCGATCAATCAGGCTCAACGGGCGTATACTGGGACCCTCCAATCATGAGACGGGTTGCAGCGGGTGTTTTTATTGTCATGCTGGTGTTCGCGGGATCGGCGACTCCCGACAGAGTTCCCAGGGAGCAGGCGGAGTATACGTTTGCTCGCGTGCAATTCAACTTCTTTGCGGGCCCGGGTGCCTACAATGGCGAACGCCAACCGCCCTGGATGCATGACTACCCGAAATCCGAAGACTTCTTCCTGGCTATCGTTGGCCAGGTTACCGGTGTCGGCACCAACGTCGAAGCCTTTGAAGTCGTGAAGCTCGAGAGTGAAGACATCTTCAAGTACCCCTTCCTCTATTTCTCGGAACCGGGATTCATGGATATGACGGACACAGAGGAAAAGAACCTTCGCGAGTTCTTCAATAGGGGCGGCTTTGCGATGTTCGACGATTTTCGCGGAAGGCATCTCGCCAACCTTCAGGATCAGATGCATCGCGTCTTTCCGGACCGGGAACTGGTGCGGCTGAATATCACCGAGCCCATCTTTACATCGTTCTTTGAAATGACGACTCTGGACGTCGTCGCTGCGTATCCGGACGAAAACGGGATCACAGCACAATTCTGGGGCATGAAGGACTACAACGACCGCCTGATCCTGATCGCCAACGTCGCCAATGATTTCGGAGAGTTCTGGGAAGACATCGACAACGGCCGGGCGGCTTTAAAGCCCGCCGTCGATTCGTTCCAGTTCGGAATTAATTACCTGATTTATGCAATGACGCACTGAGTTCGGCGCCGCCGCATTCGGTAATCAAATCCTTGATCAACTTGTCCTGAAGCCTGCGGAACGTGTTCACGTTGCCCTTGGTATCAAAGATCGCGAAGAGCAGCACACCGCGGTCGCGCGTGTAGATGAACCCGGCGAGCGTGCTGACGCCGCCATCCGTCACCGGCAATGTTCCTGTTTTGCCAATCACCGAACCCCTGTAGTCGACAGTCGTAAATCGGGTTCGTAGGGTGCCGGCGTCAATCCCGGCAACGGGCAAAACGTCCTGCGGCAGCAGGTTGTTGAAGTTCAGCCATAGGACAAGGTGCCGGAGGAGTTGGACGGTGCCGTGTGGCGTGATTCGATTGATATCCAGGCCGGAAGTCGTCGCGATCGTGAGTTCGTTTTCGGGAATCCCGACACCGCGAACGAGGAACTGCCGAACCGCTGCAGGACCGCCGATGGCCACGCCCAACCGCTCTGCTGTCTTGTTGTCGCTGTGGGCGTTCTGCTCCCAGATGATCTTTTTCAGCGGCGGCGAGACGTGCGTCGACAGCACGACGCCGCTTATCGAGGCTCGCTTCGTCGGTTTGGAAATTCGAATACCCTGCTTTTTGAGGAGTGCCTCAACCCGTTTGGTTGCGGACGTCGTCGTAATGTAGGGACCGTAGGTGAAAGGCCCTTTGATGATGAGGCTACCTGTCACTTTCGCCACACCGGAACGGGCAACTTCGCGGATCATCGCGTTCAAGTGCGACGTGGTCAGGTCGGGATCCCCAGTCGACGCCAATATCAGATCGCCCTGAAGCGTCCGGGTTTTCTTATTGATTTCCCCAAGCGCTTCAAAGGTGGTTTCGAATCGGTAATCGGCACCGAGCTTATCCAGAGCGGCAAACGAGGTGGCTACCTTAATGACCGATGCGGGATTGAACGCCGAGTGGCTGCGGTGGTCGGCCAGGACTACGGAACCGTCCAAAGATTCCACATACAGGCCATGAAAATTTGGATTCCTCTTAAGCTTGACCAGTTGCTTGAGATAGTTTTCTTCGAAGCGCGCTTGAACCCGATCCGGAGTGGACGGCTGTAAAGTGCCGTCGACATCCTGGGCCATGGTCGGCCAGAAGATCAGCAGAATCAAGGCAATGGTGGTTGCAGCGTGCTTCTTCATGCCCAGCAGGCGGCATTGTGCCAGAAAAGTCCGGAATTTTGAATAGGCCTTTACAGATATTTGATGAAAGTCTGCTGTATTTTTCCTGCCTGCCTTTTTGTCTGTAGTCCAGTAGGAGTTCACCCCCATGCTGATTATTAGCCGCAAGAAAGACCAGAAGATCGTTGTCGCTGATGAAATCGAGATTACGATCCTGGAAGTCGGCCGCAATCGCGTTCGTTTCGGTATCAAAGCTCCCAAGCACATCCACATACAAACCCGCCTCAAAGGGACCGAACATGAACCAGTCGGCATCGGTGCGGAGGTCCCTGATCCCGCCGGGAGCAATATAGCGGGAGTGACATCATTTTCCAGACGTTCTTAAAACTGAAAAGTGCCCCGTAACTTGACTTGCGTGTGGGGGAGACGTTATAAGTTGCCCCACCCGAGCGATGCCGAAGAAATCAAAACCCTCAAAGGGCACGAGTAAGAAGGCTCCGAAAGCCAAAGCGGCCTCTAAGTCAGTAAAAATAAAGAAGTCCACTGCGGTTGCGGCCCGATCCGCCAGGCCCGCCCCAAAATCCAAGGGAAAGGTAAAAGCTGTAATTCCGAGCAAAGCTCAGTCCAAAGGAGCTCCAGCGCCGCAGCGGGCCCCTTCGAAGCAGTTTTCCGGCGCGGTTGCCGCATTGGAAGCCGGGATCAAGCTGATGTACGCCGAGGACTACGCTAAGGCGGTCAAGGCATTCAAAAAAGTCATCGCGGACTATCCCGAAGAACCCGAGATCCAGGCGAGTGCCAAGGCTCGCATTCAGGCGTGTGAGAAGAAACTTCAAGAGCGCGCCCGGACCGTGTTCAAGACGGCGGATGACCACTACAACGTCGCCGTTGCCCTCATGAACAGAGGAGACCTTGCGACGGCCCTCGATCATCTGCAGTCGGCATTGAAGCTTGCCCCGAAAGCGGACCATGTTCTTTACGCGATGGCGGCGGCCAATGCGCTTCAAGGGAATCGGGATCAGGCACTCAGTTACCTCAAGCAGTCCATCCATCATCGCGCTGAGAATCGCTTTCAGGCTTCACAGGACAACGACTTCGCCGTTCTTGCGGAAGAGCAGGCATTTAAGGATCTGGTTGCTCCTCCGGACAAGTAGGCCTTGAGATTTTTTTCGAAGCCCAGAATTCTTTCGATCGGGGGCGGCACGGGTCTGTCGACACTTCTCCGCGGACTCAAGAACGGACCCGCCGCGCTGTCAGTCATCGTCACCGTCACAGATGACGGAGGTAGTTCCGGACGGCTCCGCGAAGATCTCGGAGTCATGCCGCCGGGCGATATCCGTAACTGCATGATCGCGCTGTCCGAAGACGAAAACCTGATGGCCCGGTTGTTCCGTTTTCGGTTTGCAGGCAAGGGCGAGCTCCACAATCACAGTTTCGGAAATCTGTTCCTCTCTGCGATGGCGGGGGTAACCCGGGATTTCGCCGAAGCAGTGCGCCTTACGTCCGAAGTGCTGGCAATCAAGGGCGTGATTTATCCGTCAACCAACTCTGATGTGACCCTGGAGGCGGAGTTCGCCGATGGCAGCTCGGCGCGGGGGGAAACACGGATAACAGCCTCTCGAAAGAAGATTCGGCAGATCGTACTCAAGCCTCCGACGGCCCAGCCCCTGGATGCCGCTCTGAACGCTATCGCTAAAGCCGATCTGATCTCAATGGGCCCGGGTTCTCTGTACACCAGCCTCATCCCTAATCTCCTGGTCGACAAGATCGTGGACGCGGTCGAGCGATCCGCGGCAAAGAAGATTTACATCCAGAACATCATGACCCAGCCCGGCGAGAGTGACGACATGTCGGCGGCAGACCATGTCGAAGCGCTCGTGTGCCATAGCCGGGGCAAGCTGCTGTTCTCTCGAATCCTTCTTAACAACGCGATACCATCACCGTCGATGCTTCGAAAATATGAACTCGAAGGGGCCAGGCTTGTGAAAAACGACAAGGAACGGTTGCTCGGCATGGGTCTCGAGTGTGTCGAGTGCGACCTGCTGGCCAAGGGCCGCGTGATTCGTCATGATCCGGACAAGCTCGCGCGAGCGCTCTATTCGATGCTGGGGGTCTAATGGAGAATCTGCAGGTCCTTATTCTTGCCGCGGGTAAAGGAACGCGCATGAAATCGGGCAAGGCCAAGGTCTTGCATCAGGTCGGGGGTAGCGCGCTCATCGAACGCGTCTTCCGGGCGGCACAGGCCGTTGCCTCGCGTATTCTGGTGGTCGTTGGACATCAGGGCGAACGTGTCAAAGCACTGCTCCCGGCCGCCGTGTTTGTTGAACAGAAGCAGCAACTCGGGACCGGCCATGCGGTGCTCAGCGCTCGCGACGCCCTGCGGGGATTTTCCGGAGATCTTCTGATATTGCCCGGGGATGTTCCGCTTGTAGGCGGTGACACGCTCGAGCACTTCGTGCACTTTCATCGTGAAGGCGGTTACGCGGCGTCGGTGCTTACAGCGGATATCGGGAATCCCTTTGGATATGGGCGCATCGTTCGACGCAACGATAACGAAGTGGATTCCATCGTGGAGCATCGGGATGCGTCGCCAGAAGTTCTGCAAATTCAAGAGATCAATTCCAGCATCTACGTCTTCAAGACACCGGAGCTTTTTGCAGCCCTCGCCCACGTCGGGAACCGGAACTCGCAGTCGGAGTATTACCTCACCGACGTCATCGGAATTCTCACCGGCGAGCAGGAAAAAGTGGGTGCCTGGAAGACCGCGAGCCCCGTTGAGATCCTCGGAATCAATACGCGGCAGGAACTGGCCGCCATCGACCACTTTCTTCGACAGCAAAAGTGCGAAGTGCTGATGGCGGAAGGCGTCACAATCGTTGATCCGGAGAGCACCTTCATCGATGTCGACGTACAGATCGGCCAGGATACCGTCATCTATCCTTCGGTTCAGATCGAGCGGGGAACTGTCATCGGGGAAGATGTGACGATTCGCTCGTTTTCACGGATTACCAACTGCAAGATTGGCACACGCACCACTGTCCTGGAAGGCTGTGTTCTCGTCGACAGCGACATCGGCGAAGACGTGTCCATTGGCCCGTTCGCCCACCTTCGGCAGGGTGCGACGCTCGCAGATACTGTGAAAGTCGGGAACTTTGTGGAGATCAAGAAGTCCCGGCTGGGTCGGGGCGCAAAGTCCGCGCATCTTGCTTATGTCGGCGATGCCACGATCGGAAAGAACGTTAACATCGGCGCCGGTGTGATCACGGCCAATTACGATGGAACGAACAAGCACGAAACACATGTCGAGGACGACGCGTTCATCGGAACCAACAGCACGTTGATTGCGCCGGTCCGCGTCGAAAAGGGCGCGTTCGTGGCCGCCGGTTCCACGATTACAGACGACGTCCCCGCTGAAGGCCTTGCGATCGCGAGGGGGAGGCAGGTTGTTAAGGAGGGGCGGGCACCGCACCGGAAGAAGAAGTAGGGTTCGCTTTTCCCTGAAGAAGGCGGGGAAATTTTGAAATTGGACGAATCCTGCATTTCAAATCCGAGATTGCAAATCTCAGATTGGACTGACGTATCTCCGGTGAAACGTCCAATTTGAGACTTCCAATCTCGGATTGGAAATGCAGGATTCGTCCAATTTCAAAATTTTCCCATCTTTTTCGACGTAGTGCATTCCCTCGTACAATTTTGTCTCTAGGTTTGCCGCTCCGCCTACCCTAAGATCAACTTCCGTCGCTGACTCCAGCTGATCATGTCCATACACGTTGCTCTTCGGCATCTTACGCACTATCGCTACGACCGTGCGATCTCGCTCGGACCACAGACCGTACGACTGCGTCCCGCGCCGCATTGCCGCACGCGGATCCTCAGCTATTCGATGAAGGTGCAGCCGGAGACGCACTTCATCAACTGGCAGCAGGACCCGCAGTCTAACTACGTGGCCCGGCTGGTTTTTCCCGAGAAGACAAACGAACTCCGGATCGAAGTGGAAGTGATCGGGGAAATGTCGGTCATCAATCCGTTCGACTTCTTTCTCGAATCGTATGCGGACGACTATCCATTTTCTTACGAGTCCTCGCAAAGGGAGGACCTCGCTCCTTACCTGAAAACCGAGAAGCTGACACCGCTCTTTGAGCGATACCTCGCGAACGTTCCGCGCGACAGGAAGCCCACGGTATCGTTCCTGGTCGATCTGAATCGGAAGCTCGCGGCGGACATTCGATACCTGATCCGGCTGGAACCCGGCATCCAGACTCCGGAAGAAACGCTGCAGACGGGTTCGGGCTCCTGCCGTGACTCGGGATGGCTGCTGGTGCAGTTGTTGCGACACCTGGGGCTCGCGGCACGTTTCGTGTCGGGCTATCTGATTCAGCTGACTCCGGACGTGAAGTCACTGGATGGACCCTCGGGCCCTGCTCAGGACTTCACGGATTTGCACGCGTGGGCTGAGGTCTATTTGCCCGGCGCGGGTTGGGTTGGACTGGATCCCACTTCGGGATTGATGGCCGGTGAGGGACATTTGCCGCTCTCCTGTACTCCGGAACCGGCGTCCGCGGCGCCGGTCAGCGGGACGCTTGAGGAGTGCGAGGTTGACTTTGCGCATGAGATGTCGGTACGCCGGATCTGGGAAGCGCCACGCGTCACGAAGCCGTATCGCGAAGAAGACTGGCTGGAAATCGAGCGTCTGGGGCGTGCCGTCGACACCGAACTGCAGGCTCACGATGTCCGGCTGACGATGGGCGGAGAGCCGACATTTGTCTCTATCGACGATCCTGATGGGGAAGAGTGGAACACCTCAGCGCTGGGGCCCGACAAGAAGCGGCTCGCAAGCGATTTGTTTCATCGTCTGCGGCGACATTACGGGAAGCATGGCCTGGTCCACTTTGGTCAGGGAAAGTGGTACCCGGGCGAGCAGCTGCCGCGGTGGTCGCTCAATTGTTACTGGCGCCGGGATGGAGAACCTATCTGGCAGAACGAAGATCTGATTGCGGATGAATCGAAGCCTGGATGTGTCAACGAGCACGTCGCGCGTGAGTTCATCCATCGAGTGGCGCAACGACTGGGGCTCGATAGCCGTCAGGTGTTTCCCGCCTACGAGGACGCCTTCTACTACCTCTGGCGGGAGCGTCGTTTGCCCACGAACGTCGATCCGTTTGATGCGAAGCTGGACGACGAACTCGAACGCAGGCGGCTGGCGCGCGTGTTTTCTCAGGGCCTGGATCGTGTCGTCGGCGAGGTTTTGCCCCTGACCTGCAACACCGACGGTGAATGGCAGTCCGGGTCGTGGTATCTCCGCGACGAACGCTGCTACCTGATCCCCGGAGATTCCGCGATGGGCTACCGGTTGCCACTGGATTCGCAACCCTGGGTTGTTCCCGGGGATCATCCGCACATCGTTCCGCCGGATCCGTCGCAGCCGCGAGCCCCGCTTTCCGGTTATGCGCAGCTTCGTTTTCAATCGGACCGCGTGCCACGACGAACTGCGGATGGCGACGGCCGCGCGCCGGCGAAGCAGGAGAGCGCGGCGTGGATTACTCGGACGGCGTTATGTGCGGAGCCAAGAAACGGCGTGCTGTACATCTTTATGCCCCCGCTTCGAACGGCAGCGGATTATTTGCAGCTCGTTGCTGCCGTAGAAGCAACGGCCGACCAGATGGGCCAGGCTGTTCTGCTGGAAGGATATGAACCTCCTGGGGATGCGCAGCTCGCCGGCTTTCGCATCACACCGGATCCCGGCGTGATCGAGGTCAACATCCATCCTTCCTCCTGCTGGGATGAGCTGAGTGAACGCACGAACTTCATCTACGAAGCGGCGCGGGAATCAAGACTGAGTACGGAAAAGTTCATGATTGATGGCCGCCATAGTGGCACCGGCGGCGGCAATCACTTCGTCCTTGGCGGCGCCACGCCGTCGGATTCGCCCTGGTTGCGCAGGCCGGACTTGCTGAGAAGTCTATTGACGTATTGGCATCAGCATCCCTCGTTGTCTTACCTGTTTTCAGGGCTGTTTATCGGGCCTACGTCGCAGGCGCCCCGCATCGATGAAGGCCGCAACGATTCCGTGCACGAGATCGAGATCGCGTTTCGGGAAATGGAACGGCGCACACAGGCGGAAGCTGGTCCATTGTCGCCGTGGCTTGTCGACCGGTTGCTTCGGAATCTCCTGATCGACGTGACAGGGAACACCCATCGCGCCGAGTTCTGCATCGACAAGATGTATTCGCCGGACACTGCGTCCGGTCGTCTGGGACTGCTGGAGATGCGGGCCTTCGAAATGCCGCCGCACGCTCGCATGAGCCTGACGCAGCAGTTGCTGTTGCGGGCGCTGATTTCGCGGTTCTGGCAAAAGCCTTACGCGCCCACGAGACTTGTACGCTGGAACACGGAACTTCACGATCGGTTCCTGCTGCCGCACTTTGTCTGGCTCGACTTTGAAGACGTCATGACGGAAATGAAGCAGGCCGGGTATGCATTTGAACCGCACTGGTTCGAGCCGCATTTCGAGTTTCGATTTCCGAAGTACGGCGACTTTGCGAGCCGCGGCATCGACGTCGAGATTCGCGGGGCGCTCGAGCCCTGGCATGTCCTGGGAGAGGAAGGTGCGGTCGGCGCCACCGTCCGTTATGTGGATTCCTCGCTGGAACGACTGCAGGTGAAAGCGACAGGACTCGCGCCCGACAGGTATTCGCTCACCTGCAACGGGATCCCCGTGCCGTTGCAGTCGACAGGAACCGTCGGAGAGTTTGTTGGGGGTGTACGTTATCGGGCCTGGCAACCGCCTTCGGCATTGCATCCCACGATCGGTGTGCATACCCCGCTGACCTTCGATCTGATCGATCGCTGGATGGAGCGCAGTCTGGGCGGCTGTCAGTATCATGTGATGCATCCTGGCGGACGCAGTTACTCCACATTGCCCGTGAATGCCTTCGAGGCAGAGAGCCGTCGCCTTGCGCGATTCTTTCGCATGGGCCATACGCCAGGCCGGATGTTTGCCGGTGCTGCCACAGTGGATCCCGATTTTCCGTTCACACTGGACTTGCGAAAGCTTCCCTGATCGATAGGCTGCCCTAGCCCACCCGGGCTGGCGAACGCGCCCGTGCTATTCTTGCCAACATGTGTGGAATCTTTGGCTACGTCGGCCCTCGAAACCCTGTTCCCATCATCATGGGCGGCCTCAAGTCGCTCGAATACCGCGGTTACGATTCCGCCGGCATCGCTGTTGTCGAGAACAACAAGCTGAAAGTGATCCGAAGTTCCGGCAAGCTGAAAAACCTTGAAGACGTGCTGGATAAGGAGCCTGTCACGGGTCAGTTCGGTATTGGACACACGCGATGGGCGACGCACGGCCGGCCCACGGAAGAGAATGCGCATCCGCATCGCGACTGCAAGGGACGTATCGTTGTGGTGCACAACGGCATTATCGAAAACTATATGGCCCTCAAGCAGAAACTGATTGCCGAAGGCCACCGCTTCACTACCGAAACCGACACGGAAGTCATCGCCCACCTGCTGGAAAAGAATTTCCAAGGCAATCTCGAACAGGCCGTAATCACGACGCTGAAGGATTTGAGAGGGTTGTATGCCTTCGCTGCGCTGTCGGTCGACGATCCCGAGAAACTCGTGGCGGTGCGCGAAGGAGCGCCGTTGATCGTCGGCAGCAGCGACGATCAGGGCTTCGTTGCGTCCGATATTCCGGCGATGTTGCCCTATACGCGGTCCATTCTCTTTCTCGATGAGCATGAAGTCGCCGTGGTTTCGCGCAGCGGGATCAAATTACTCGATGTTGAAGGGAATGAGCGGAAGCCGCAGTTCCAGCAGATCGCCTGGGATCCGGTTCAGGCCGAAAAGGGCGGTTACCGCCACTTCATGCTGAAGGAAATCTTTGAACAGCCTTCTGCCGTGGGGAACACGGTGCTTGGCCGCCTTTCACAGGACACCGACAGTGTCCGTCTCGACGAAGCTGGATTCACGGACGAACAATGGAAGGGTTTTAAGAAGATCCAGATTCTGGCGTGTGGCACGAGTTGGCACGCGGCTCTGGTTGGAAAGTACATGATCGAGCCTCTCGCGAGGGTGCCGGTCGAAGTGGACTATGCGAGCGAGTTCCGTTATCGCAGTCCCGTGATCTTGCCGGACACGCTGTTTGTGTTCATCACGCAATCGGGAGAAACCGCAGACACGATTTCTGCGCAGCGGTTAGTCCGGGAGTCGGGCTCGAAGATCCTGACGATTACCAATGTCGTGGGATCCATGACGACGCGTATTGCCGACGGTGTGCTCTATACACGCGCCGGGCCGGAGATCGGCGTGGCATCGACCAAAGCGTTCACCACGCAACTGGTTTGTCTCTACCTGCTCGCTCTGCACCTCGGCAAGCTGCACGGGACCTTAGCGGACGCCGACATTCGACGCATGCTCGAGGACGTCAAGGCCCTTCCTCACAAGATGGAGGAGGTCCTGCTTTGCGCGAAGAACGTGGAGAAGATCGCGCGGTTTCTTTTCCGATCGGATGACTTCCTCTTCCTGGCACGCGGCGTGCACTTCCCGATAGCGCTCGAGGGCGCGCTGAAGTTGAAGGAGTTGTCCTACATTCACGCGGAAGGCTACCCGGCGGGTGAGATGAAACACGGTCCGAATGCCCTGATTGATGAGGATCTGCCGGTTGTGTTTATCGCTACTTATGACGATGCCTGGCCGGGGTCCCGGACGCGCTACGAGAAGGTTCTGAATAACGTCAAGGAAGTGAAGTCACGCGACGGCATTCTGGTTTCGCTCGGGATGGCGGACGATGCGGAGCTTCAGGAAAACTCCGATCAGTACGTCGTGATTCCGCAAACCAACGAATTTCTTCTTCCGATCCTGGAGGCGATCCCGCTTCAATTGCTTGCGTACCACATCGCCGACCGCCGCGGCTGCGACGTCGATCAACCTCGAAACCTCGCGAAGAGTGTTACGGTAGAATAGAACGGCGCCCGGCGGAACGGGGAAGACTGAAATTTTGAGATTGGACGAATCCTGCATTTCAAATCCGAAATTGGAAATCTCAAATTGGACCTACCTTAGCCCGTGAGGCGTCCAATCTGAGATTTCCAATTTTGGATTTGAAATGCAGGATTCGTCCAATCTCAAAATTTATTCCGGTTCCGCGGCCGGCGCCTCCCTTTCCATGGATTTAAGTAGGCTTCTCAACCCACAACAGCTCGAAGCCGTACAGACGACGGAGGGCCCACTCCTGATTCTGGCGGGCGCCGGTAGCGGCAAAACCCGCGTGATTACCTACCGGGTCGCTCACCTCATCGACAATTTGAAAGTACGGCCCGACTCTATCCTCGCTGTGACTTTTACCAACAAGGCCGCCGACCAGATGAAAACCCGCGTCCGCAACCTGCTTCAAGGGCCGCGTTCCGGGGATCCGCTGATCTCGACGTTCCACTCGTTTTGTGTCCGACTACTGCGGCGTGAGATCGAACCCCTTGGGTATCGCCGGGACTTCACGATCTACGATTCGGCCGACCAGCTTCAGGTCGTGAAGGGCGCGATGAAGGATCTGAAGATCGAGGAGCGCATCGTCACGCCGAAGACGGTGCACTCCCGTATTAGCCACGCGAAGAACCACGGCAAGACAGCGGCAAACCTGCTCGAAGACTCCTGGGAACCCTCGTGGGAGTACACCGCATCGGTTTTCGAGGAATACGAAAAACGCCTGAAGAAATCCAATGCACTGGACTTCGACGACCTTCTGATCAAGTCCGTTGAGCTCTTTGACAAGTCCAAACCACTCGCGGAGAAGTACAGCGCGAGATTCCACTACGTGATGGTGGACGAATACCAGGACACGAACCGCCAGCAATACCGGCTGGTGCGTCATCTGACCACGAGCCACGACAACATCTGCGTTGTGGGAGATGAAGATCAGTCCATCTACAGCTGGCGTGGCGCCGACATTCAGAACATTCTGTCGTTCGAAAAGGATTACCAGCGTGTAAGGACGGTGCGTCTGGAGCAGAACTATCGATCGACGAAAACGATCCTCGCCGCAGCCAGCGCCGTTGTGGCGAACAACGAGGAGCGGAAGGGCAAGACGCTGTGGACACAGAATCCGCAGGGCCAGCTGATCACGTATCTCGAAGCTGCCGACGCTGAGGAAGAGGCGATGTTCGTGGCCGAACGTATTATTTCCCACGCAAAGTCTCAGCCGCTGGATCACGTCGCCGTGCTCTACCGCACGAACTTCCTGTCCCGCGTAATCGAAGAGAAACTCCGCCGCTACAACATGAAGTACCGCATCGTGGGCGGGTTCAGTTTCTACGAGCGGGCGGAAATCAAGGACATGATCAGCTACCTGACGGTGGCGTTGAATCCGGAAGACTCGATCAACCTGATACGCATTATCAACGTGCCGGTTCGTGGTATCGGGAAGACGACCACGGATACACTCTCCGATCTCGCGGTCGAGCGGGAGACGTCGTTGTGGGGAGCAATCCAGATCGCCGTTCAGGAACAACGACTCCCGGGACGCATCCTTCGCGGTCTGGAGGCTTTTCATAAGTTGATGACCGACTTCGTTGAGGCTGCAACGGAGCTATCGACGGCGGAGTTGCTCGAAAGGATCGTGAATTCTTCGAAGTATCTGGAAATGCTTCAGGAAGAAGGGACGGAGGAATCCGAAAGCCGGATTGAAAATATCCGCGAGTTGCTGACGGCGGCTGTCGAGAGCGTTGAACGAGGCGAATCGCTTCGCGATTTCCTCGATCATGCCGCGCTCATTTCCGACCAGGATGCCTATGACGAGAGGGCGCCCATCACGCTGATGACCCTTCACACAGCAAAGGGCCTGGAGTTTCCCGTCGTGTTCATCACCGGTCTCGAAGACGGATTGTTTCCCCACAGCCGATCGATGGAGGAAGGCCGTCAGCTCGAAGAGGAGCGTCGTCTGTTTTACGTCGGGCTGACGCGCGCGGAGCAGAAGCTTTACCTGACGTCTGCGCGCTACCGTCGCTACTTCGGCAACATGGACCAGCAGGCATCTGAACCGTCGCGGTTTCTGTCGGAAATTCCGGCGGATCTGGTGGAGGATGCCGGCGAACGTCGCCGCAAGCCTACATTGACTTACGGAGGCACGACGTACAACTCCGTGGATGCGGTGATCAAAGCGCTGCCGTCGCAGGCAAAGCCCAGGGCCGGGCCGCCTCCGGCGAAGAAGTCTGGCGGGAAGTGGACGATGGGAACGCGGGTCCGCCATCCCAAGTACGGAAATGGCACGATTCTTCGAACCGAAGGCGACGGCGACGACATGAAGCTCACGATCAGCTTCATGTCGCATGGGTTGAAGAAGCTCATCGCCAAGTACGCGGAGTTGGAAGTCCCCTAGTCATTTTCTGCCCGGGCGAGGTCCTTGAATTGCCAAGGCTCGTTGGGAGAATTATGATCTGCGTGCGAGGCAACGATGGCCAGAGTGCCGACAATTCAAGCAGACAGCGACTTCCGACTGGTTCTGGACTTCCAGAATGTCCGGTTAAAAGACGAACAATTCTTCCGACTTTGTAGCGACAACAGCGACTTGCGCATCGAAATGAGCGCGGCGGGAGAGTTGATCATCATGGCGCCGTGTAAGCCCATGACGGGCAGGCGGAACGCGAAAATCGCCCAACGATTAAGCAACTGGGCCGAACAGGACGGCACCGGCGAATGTTTCGACTCGTCTTCCCTTTTCAGCTTGCCGAATGGCGCAAAACGCTCGCCTGACTCGTCCTGGATTTTGCGCGCTCGCTGGGAACGGATTCCGGAGGAAGAGCGGAATAATGCCGAGAAGTTCGAAGAGATCTGCCCGGATTTCGTGATTGAGTTGCGCTCGCTGTCTGATCGTCTTCCGGATCTCAAGGAGAAGATGGAGGAGTACATGGCTAACGGGGCTCGCCTGGGCTGGTTGCTCGACCCCATCGATAACTTCGCAATAATTTATCGGCCCGGCCAACCGCCGGAGCGAGTCGAAACCCCGACAATCCTCAGTGGCGAGTCCGTCCTTCCCGGCTTCAATTTCGATTTTCGGGAAATCCTCTAGATTCCTATCCAGGCGCCGGGATCGAGTCAAAGAAAGGTCACATGAAAGCAGAGCCTTAGCAGCCCACCGCGGTCCATCGAGCGCAGTCCATCATGGGAACCATTTGAGAGTGCGGCCCTCGACTGGAGTGATAGTGTAGTAGAATTTCCGTTCTTCAATGGATACCGCGCGCGAACTTGAGCGTTTCTGTCATCTCATCTACGAGAAGCAATTTGTCGCAGCACAGGACGGCAACATCAGTGCCAGGCTGCACGACGGCACGATCATGTGCACCCCGACACGGTGCAACAAAGGGTTCGCGAAAGCGGATGACATGATCGTCATCGACATGAAGGGCAACAAGCTGCGTGGGGACAGGAAGCCGTCGAGTGAGATTGCGATGCATCTCCTGATTTATGAACTCAGGCCGGACATCAAGGCCGTCGTTCATGCGCATCCTGCGTGCGCGACCGCTTATGCGGCTGCCGGAATTCCATTGAACAAGGCATTGATTTCAGAGGTGGTTCTCTCACTCGGATGCGTCCCGCTCACGCAGTACGGCACACCGGGCACGCCCGAGTTGACAGACGCACTTCGGCCCTACATTCCCAACTTTGATGCCCTCCTGCTGGCGAATCACGGGGTTGTCACCTACGGGACCGATCTGGAAGACGCGTTCAATCGCATGGATACTGTCGAACACTTCGCCAAAATCTCGGTTTACACGCGAATTCTCGGGCAGGAGCGCCTGCTCACGCCGGAAGATGTTGAAAAACTTTGGGTTCAGCGGCAGAAGTATTACGGGCTGGACAGCCTCGACGTAAAACCCAAGGACCCGATGTGTCCTATTACGGGCGGACCATCAGACACCCTCTCTATCACCCGTCTGGAACTGGTCGACCTGATCGAGAAGGTCGTCGCGAATTTAAAGTAGGTCTAATAGAAGGAGCAGTACATGGCAAGTTCGGATATGGGACTCGGTGAAGCCCTGGGAATGATCGAAACGCGCGGCCTTGTTGCGATGATCGAAGCTGCCGACGCGATGGTGAAGGCCGCCAAGGTGAATCTTGTGGGCTGGGAGAAGATTGGGTCTGGATACGTGACGGCAATGGTCCGGGGCGATGTCGCTGCCGTGAAGGCGGCAACCGATGCCGGAGCGGCGGCTGCGCGCCGCGTTGGCGAACTCGTCAGCGTCCACGTCATTCCGAGGCCGCATTCAAATCTGGAAGACGTTCTGCCGATCGGAAAGAGCGCGAAGTAGTTTCCGGCCATGCTTCTCGCCCGTATCGCCGGTACTGTTGTCGCGACGCGTAAGGACCCGCGCCTCGAGGGGAAGAAGCTCCTCATCTGCCAGCTGGTGAATCCAAAAGGCGAAGACGAAAAGGGATACATCATTGCGGTCGATACCGTGGATGCCGGGTATCGGGAGAAGGTTCTCATCGTCCAGGGAAGCTCTGCACGAATGGCATACGGCCTCAAAGACACACCGGTTGACGCCGCCATTGTTGGTATCGTCGACCATGTGGAGCGGGAGACCTGATGTACCTCGCCAGGGTTGTGGGAAACGTCGTCTGCAGCATTCAGGATGAAGCTCTCCGCGGAATCCGATTGATGCTGGTGGAGCGCGTGTATGGCGGCGGTACCGTTGTTGCTCTGGACGCTGTGGGCTCCGGACCCGGCGAGATGGTTTATGTCTGTCGTGGAAAGGAAGCGTCCTTCGCCTTCAAAGGGCGCGAAGTGCCGACAGAGTCCACGATCGTCGCGATCGTCGACGATGTCCAGCGGGTAGGGTAGGGATCTCTCATGATTCTTGCGAAAGTTATCGGGCACGTCGTCGCGACCCAGAAAGAGCCGAGCCACGAGGGAAAAAAGATTCTTCTTGTCCAGCCCCTCAGCATCCATGGACAGCCCGTTGGCGATCCCATTGTGGCTCTGGATGCCGTCGATGCCGGGGTCGGCGACCGCGTGCTTACGATTCAGGAAGGTTTCTCCGCCATGACCGCCGTGGGACATACCGAGTCTCCGATCGATGCTGCCGTAATCGGAGTTGTCGACCACGTGGAGTTGGCGTGATTGCCTCTCTTCGCGGAAGGCTCTTCGAGAAAGAGCCCGCACGTGTCGTTATCGACGTCCACGGCGTCGGCTACGAAGTCTCCATACCCACAACCACGTTCACGGCTTTGCCAACGCCAGGTGACGAGGTCTCGCTGGAGATTCATACGCATGTCCGTGAGGACACTCTCGCCCTCTATGGGTTTTCTTCACGGCAGGAACGTCGCGTCTTCGAACGTCTGATCACCATCTCGGGGATTGGTCCTCGGCTCGCCGTGACGATACTTTCCGGCGGGTCGGTTGACGGACTCGTGGGCGCGATTCGCCGTGGGGATCTCGCGCGGCTGACTTCCATTCCCGGAGTCGGCAAAAAGACGGCGGAACGTATTGTCGTCGAACTGAAAGACAAACTTCAGGACCTGAGCGCGGAAGCACCGAAACCCGCCGTGGAGAGCGATGTTCTGTCGGCGCTCGAAAACCTGGGGTATTCGCGGGCGCTCGCCGAGGCTGCTGTGCGCCGTGCCGTGAATGGAGACGACGAGGCCGGCTTCGAGGTGTTGTTCAAACGCGCGCTTCAGATTCTGACGAAGGAATAGCGTGACGAAACGTGTCGTAGCAGGAGCGAAGGCCGAAGAGGATCTCACTCTTGAACTGTCGTTGCGGCCCAAAAGGCTGGCGGAGTATGTCGGGCAGAACAACGTCAAGGAGAACCTCGAAGTCGCTATCCAGGCGGCGCGTCAGCGCGGGGAAGCTCTCGATCACATCCTGCTCTATGGGCCTCCGGGCCTTGGTAAGACGACGCTCGCATCCGTTATCGCAAACGAAATGGGTGCGCGATTTCGCGCGACGGCCGGACCGCTCGTCCAGCTGAAGGGAGACCTCACCGCGATTCTCACCAATCTCGAGGCGGGCGATGTCCTGTTCATCGACGAAATCCATCGGCTGCAGCCCAACATCGAGGAGATCCTCTATCCGGCAATGGAGGACTTTAAGCTCGACATCATCATCGGACAGGGGCCCAGTGCCCGGACCCATCGCCTGGACCTGCGGCGCTTCACGTTAATCGGAGCGACCACGCGCGCCGGCCTGATCACTGCCCCCCTGCGATCGCGCTTTGGGATGGTGCACCGGCTGGATTTCTATACGGTGAGTGACCTTGAGTTCATCATCCGGAGGTCGTCGGAGATTCTCGGCGCGACAATCACGCCCGAGGGATGCACGGAGATTGCAAAGCGATGCCGCGGGACACCTCGAGTGGCGAACCGCCTGCTGAAACGCATCCGGGATTACGCGCAGGTCAAAGGCGACGGGAAGATCACCCCAGATATGGCACGCAGCGCATTGAAGTTACTGGATATCGATGAGCAGGGCTTC
Organism: Terriglobia bacterium; assembly: GCA_035712125.1. Classification (GTDB taxonomy): domain Bacteria; phylum Acidobacteriota; class Terriglobia; order 20CM-2-55-15; family 20CM-2-55-15; genus DASTBJ01. Next base: position 385 of record DASTBJ010000493.1, on the reverse strand, counting down.
GATGACATCGACCGGAAGCTGCTTCGCGCGATTATCGAGCGCTTTGACGGTGGGCCGGTCGGTGTGAACACGATTGCGGCCGTCCTCAGCGAAGAAGTCGACGCAATTGAAGACATCTACGAGCCGTACCTTCTACAGATCGGGTTCCTGCAACGTACCCCAAGAGGACGCGTTGTCACGCGGTTGGGGTATGAACACCTCGGGATTCCGTTTAGGCCGACGACGCCCGGGCTGTTTTAGCACGGACTGGCCCGATTTTCGTCGCGTCTTCGCTCGACGAAACGCATAGCAAGGTCGGGGCCTCATAGTAGGATAATCCGCAAATTTCTCGGAGCCGGATATCGTCAATGTTCTGCCTGCGGGTGAGGTAAACAATGATCAAGTG
>DASTBJ010000492.1:0-2878 GCA_035712125.1 Terriglobia bacterium | reverse complement strand
TGAAGCTGCCAGTCCTCGGGTCCGCCGATCGTTTTGCGAGCCACAACCCTGCCGTCGATCATGATGACCAGCGTGCTCTGATTCTCAAGCGTGGACGCGTAGTGACCCACGGCGAGGTCGTTGATGGTAAAGCGATACTCGCCATTGGCGGGGAAGTTGTGTTTGAACCCAATGCCGCCTCGAGTGCCCAAAGGCAGGGGCACGTCGGGATTTGAATTGGCGGCGATGGCGTACTTCGTACTCGCCACTGCGGGATTGGGATTGCCAATGGCGAGCTTCGCAACTTGCCGCCCCGCGGCGATATACTGACCGACGAAGGCCGGCGAGACCGTCAACGCGGCCGCAATGTTGTCGAATCCGTCGATCTGGCCATCCTGCGGCAGGACGTCCGTCGCCTTCAGATCCACTCCGACCAGCGCCTTGACCGATGCGACGTACTCCGTGCGGTTCAGCCGCTGGATCGGAACATGGCCCGCCCCCGGTCCCTTACCACGGGTATCGAGCGTGTTTTCCATCCATCCGACGAACGAGTCCACCTCCTTCTGAGTGGGCTGTGGACTGCCCGGCGGCGGCATCAAATGTCCGCGCAACTTGCGCAGCGTCTTCTCCCAGATCTCCGCGTTATCCGGTGCGTCCCGGAGATCCAGGCCGTCCAGCACGAGGCCGCCGATCTTCGCGCGGCTGTTGTGGCAAGAGATGCAATAGGTATTCAGCATCGCTTGATGGTCCGCAGGCGCTCTTCCGGCGCCCGGCGTCGTCTGCCCTACGGCTCTTGTTTGTAAGAGCGCCGGAGAGGCGATCAGAAGCAGAACCACACTTGAGTAAAGTAGACGCTTCATAGATTCCGTAGACTACGGCGCGATACCTTCCGTTATCTCCATCTTCGTTCCCCACGGGTCCGTAATGAAGGCGACGCGCATGGTGCTGACGAAGTTGCTCGGCGTTAGACCCTGAGTAATGTTCACCCCCTCGGCTTCCATCCTCTTAAGGAACTCGGGCAGATTCTTCACCTCGAAGCCGATGTGATCGAGCGAACGTCCCGCGGTGGGATCTAGCTTTGCTTCGCCCTGCGACATCGCAAGACTGACGCCGGGAACATCGACGCACTCGATTCCATCCGGCGCCCCGCCGCGAACGCACTTGCCGGAATTGCCGCCCAGCACTTTCGCATACCAGGCCTTCATAGCCGGGATGTCCTGGGGATGAAGATGAACGTGATTAATCTTGACGGGCACCGCGAGTGCGGGGTCGCCGGAGAACTCCAGTCGAATGCCGTCGGGACCAAGAATGTAGCCGTGGTTGGGATCCTCACTCTGTTCAATCTTGTATCCTGCAGCCTGCCATTTTGCCATCGCGGCCGGCAGATCCTTCCAGACGAATCCGATGTGATTCACGATCGAGCCGACTGTACCGCCCTTGGTCTCGGCCCTGCGAAGGAGGATGAAGACTCCGGGGAACTGGATCATCTCCAGTTTCTGATTCGCCACCGCAACACCACCCATCGTCGCCCAGAACTTCTGCTGCGTGGGGACGTCGCTGACGTAAAGATGGATGTGTCCCAGGCTGACTCCCGCAGCGTTCGGTGCAGCAAGCTGCGCCGACGCGGGCATCGTGAAAGCCATGGTTATAAGCAAAACGGACAGGATCCTTGATTTCATCGCTGACACTGTACTAGGAATTGCGAACAAAAAGGAAGGTTGGCAGAACTACGGTTTCTGCCCGTAAGTTTCTAAATCCAGGCTGACGGCAAGACCGATTCCGGATTCGAACCGTCTAAAAACTCAACGTCTACATCTCAAGGAGGACCCATGAGTATAAAAGGCACCCTGAAAACCCTTGGAATTGTTGGTGTCGGGGCAGGAATTGGTGCTGCGGCAGCCTTGCTCTATGCGCCGCAGAGTGGAAGACGAACCCGGCGCGATTTGCGGAGGTTCGGAGCGCGGCAGATGGACCGCGTTTGCGATCTCGGCGAGGAGATTACGGGCTATATGGGAGATCGCATGGAGCCCGTTGTGCGAGGTTCCCAATGGCTTCGCCAGAAAATCTCTCGGGCTAGTTGAGTCGGTGAGATATCGGGGTCAGGCACGTCGTTCCCCGAAATTGGGAGGGGAAAGCGGGCCGCGACGGTTAAAGAATTTTGAAATTGGACGAATCCTGCATTTCAAATCCGAGATTGGAAAGCTCAAATTGGACTCACGCACATCATCGTTACAGTCCAATCTGAGATTTCCAATCTCGGATTTGAAATGCGGGATTCGTCCAATTTCAAAATATCCGTAGAGGATTACCCAACGATGTTCTTTTATTTGTTCGGCTTCACCGCTCTCGCTCTTTCGGTGTTGTTGTCTGGATGCTCACCCTCCCACCAGGATTTGAACGGAGTCTGGATAGGGCCGGAGAAAACGCTGGAGCCGGTGCCGCCGATGACGACTGCGGGGCAGGCGTTTTTTGATGCGGCAAAGCCGCTGTACGGGCCGCGTTCTGTGCCCGTGGCTAATTCCAATGACCCCGTCAACACATGCGATCCTCAGGGATTTCCGCGCATTCTGTTTTTGCGAACACCTCTTAGCGGAATGGAGTTCGTGCAGACCTCGGACAGAGTGTTTCAGTTCTTCCAGTATCAACGCGTGTATCGCGAGATCTGGACCGATGGACGATCTCTGCCGGTGGGTGTTGGTGGCGAAGACCCGCAATCGCCCGATCCGAGGTGGTACGGTTACTCGATCGGACACTGGTCGAACGATGGAACATTTGTCGTCGAGACGGTCGGAGCCATGGAGACATGGGGTGATGAAGAAGGACACCCGCATGGTCTCGGTGCGCGTATCGAGGAACGCTATCGGTTGCTCGACCGAGACACTTTGGAACTCATCGTTCG
>DASTBJ010000491.1:0-5901 GCA_035712125.1 Terriglobia bacterium | reverse complement strand
TAGTCGGCCGACCCATTCAGCCAGGTGTCATATCCAAATTCACCCTTTCGAGGGATCGTGTGGAACACCCAGAGCTTCTTGCCGGTGCGGGCGTCGAAACCCATGACATCACCTTTGACGTTTCTGTAAGACGGTGTGCTGGGGGTGAGAGCAGGACCCACCATAATGACGCCGTTGGAAACGACCGGCGGTGAACTGTTGCCGATTCTTCCGACAAGGTCTCCCGGGAAATCCAGGTCGAGGGCTTCAAACAGATCGACGGTGCCATTGTTTCCAAAGGTAGGAACGGGCGTGCCGGTCTTCAAGTCCAGCGCCACCAGCCGGAACCCCGGCGTAATCGTGATGATTCGCTCGTCTGCACCGTCCTTCCAGTATCCGACACCGCGTGCGTAGGTACGGGCAGCACGCGTTTCACGCTCGTCCTGAGGCGGACGCCAGGTCCAGAGAGTTTCGCCTGTGCCTGCATCCGCGGCGACAATCGTCCGGCGCGGACTCAGGGGGAAATAGAGGATGCCATTGACCATGATCGGCGTGACTTCGGTGTTGGCATTGCCGAAGTTGTCGAACTTCCAGCTCCATGCGATCTGCAAATTTTTGACGTTTTCGCGGGTGATCAATTCGGCCGGAGAGTAGCCCGTGCTTCCGTTTTCCGCAGCATAGGAGGGCCACTGGCCTTCGCGGGCGCCCTTCTGTGCGACCAGCGGTATAACCAACAATAACGCGGGCATCAGCAAACCGATTGACACGAGTCGAAGTGAACGCGACATTCCATCTCTCCTTGCGTGACCATTAAGGAAGTTTGGTCGCACGGTACAACTTCTCTTGAAACGAAGTCAATCGGGGTTTCGGCATGTCGTTCTTGTTGATGGCGGACCCTGTGTGTGGTGCAATAAGGTGTGCTTCAACAGGCCAGACTCCCCATTCGGCTAGTGCTCTCTGTCGCCGCGGTCCTTTCCATTCTCTGCGTCACCGCCGACGCACAGCCCAGACGTATCGAGGGCCCTTCCACAGACAACTCAAACAACAGAAATACCAGAGACACTGGCGATGCCGGAGACCCCAGAGACAGCGCCGAATCCGACACCGAAGCGAAGTTCTTCAACCAACTGCGCTCTCTGTTCGGCAGATTCCGCGATGGAGATCTCGATCGCGCGTTTCGGACAGCCGACCCGGTTGAATGTTCGGAACTGGTCAGTGGCACCGGCGAGTTCCGGCCGGTTGCTTTCTTCAATGAAGATCGCCGGTTGGGGGACTGGTACCACGAGAGTCTCGATGCCGTGAAGAGGGAGCTGTCTCAGTACAACTTTTCCGGGACATGCAGTTCGGATAGGAGCAACGTTCGGCTGACGACGAAATTTCCTGTCATGGAAAGTGTTCAGCAGTACAACTCCCGGCGAATCCGCTTTGATGAGATTCACCTGAACGTGAATCCTGCGGTCGTTGCGTATTTCGAGCCTCGTTCGGAAATCTACACCTGGGAGTTGCCTTACCTTTATGTTGATCGCGAACAGAGCCGTAACCAGGTGGTGTACACGCTGCTTGCACAGCGCATCAGCGACCGTCCCGCAAGAGAAGTGACGAACCACTGGGAGTGCAAGTCCGTGAGGGGAGGCGACGTCACCTTCCAGTTTCTGATTTGTCAGACATGGACCATGCCCAGCGACCCGGCGCTCCGCAAAACGTCCAAGCCCTCGTTCGGTTCTTCGGCATATTTCATTCTGTCGGACGGCAAGGAAGCATCGACCAGCGTCAAACTGTCGTTTGGGACTGGAGACGAGAAGCCCGAGGCGCCCTCTCCGGATCCGGATCCGGCCCCGGAGCCCGCGCCGCCGTCCACTCCGGCCTCTCGGCCACCCGATCGCCCCGTCACGCAAAGCACCCCTCCGGCGGAGACGACTCCGGGACGGGCTGGCGGCTGGCAGATTCCGGATGGTTCTTCTTATGTGGTTTCCGTCCGGAACAGCGAGTTCCGAGTGACCTTCAGCGCGCAAACCTGGGCGAACAAGGTGAGCGCGCAGCACGTTCTGGTGGATCAGCGCATGGTCAGTCCGGAAGCGCCCAGACCTCCGGGATCCGACTATTGTCTATGGCAGCCTGCGTCATCGTCCTTGGTGTCGCGCGTTCTCGGTAGAGAGCCCGACACCGAAGTCGCCTACACACTCACGGCGACGAATGGAGATGGACGAACGCCGGGCTTTATCAACTTCGACATGAAGACCCTCACGGGGTCTCGCCTCGGCGTCTTGCAGTGCTTTTTCCCTCGTGCGGATTCCGTCGCTTCGGTCCCCGTCAGCCGCTGGATCGACATTGTCGGCGCCCACTTGACTCTCGAAGTGCGATGATTACCGGGTGAGTGCGTAGGTGGTGAGGAGCACCCAGCCAGCGAGAAAAAGCAGACCGCCAATAGGTGTAATGGCGCCAAGTGTTGTCACACCGGTTATTGCCAGAGCGTAGAGACTGCCGGAGAACACCACAATTCCACCCGCAAACAGCCACCCGGCAAGCACCAGGAGACGCGCATTCCCGAAATGGCCTATGGCTGCCGCAACAACCAGCACGGCAAAGGTGTGGTACATGTGATACCGCACCCCGGTTTCGAACACCGTAAGCATTTCGACGGAAAGCCGGCTCCTCAGGCCGTGAGCCCCGAAGGCGCCCAGAGCCACGCCGAGAAATCCAAACACCGATCCGATGAAGAGGAAGGTTCGATCCATCAATCGACGCGCGCGAACGCGCGTGTGGTTTGTGCCGGGATCAGCAATGTGCGCCCCGGGTTCGCTCGTTGCGTCGCCTCAATATCCAGATCCGTGAGAGGAATCCTCGCCGGTGCTCCCCCGCCGAGAGGCAGGAGCGTTTCCCGCACAATCGCGTAGTTCTGGATGCTCAGTTGACGGCCATCGCGGAACACCAGGGTGATCGGTGCTGCCGGCTTTTCTGCAGCGCGCGGCGGTGCCGGTGGTGGCTCTGGTGGCGGCGGTGGCTGCGGCGCAGCATGAATCTGCTCCCGCCGGAGTTGCTCGATTTCGCTGGTTAGCCGTCCTACTTCATAGGCAAGATCGACATCACTATGCGCCTGCGATGGCGCCGCATAGTAAGGGTCCGCGTACGGACCCGCGTAAGAACCGGCGAAGAAAGCAGACGCCGGGTACAACGGAGGTTGCCAGTAGTAAGGATTGTAGAAGGCGTTATAAAACCCTCCAGGCACGGCGACGATGTGACGTTGACGTTGAGCACTCACGACGATTTGCGAAGACGTTTGCGGGGGATTATGCCGCCCTGCTGCAGACCGCGCGGTCATTACCGGCTGCCTGCCTACGGGCGCACTCGCCCGAATTGCCGGCGCACCCGGCCCAGCGGCTGTACGAGACGGAGCTCGCGCGGCCGCGCGAGTCATGCCATTGGGCGCGCTGCGCGCACCTCCCCCACCGCGCGCTTGCGCGGCGGCAGTTCCGCCCGTTGCTTCAAGAACGAGAAGCGTCGTAAAGACGCATATGACCAGCCGACTCATAAGATGTGCTCCGAGGCCGCCATCATATCGCTTCGATGCGATTCTGTTAATCCCGATCTGTGGTAAAAATTCAGGTCTATGTCTTCATACGTCCATCACGACATCTTTCCCCTCGGCCCGGATACGACGGAATACCGCAAACTCGGTTCTGAGCATGTCTCGACCCAGAGAGTCGGCGACCATCAGGTTCTGGTCGTAGCTCCTGAAGGCTTGACCCGGCTGACCGCTCAGGCCTTTATCGACATGGCGCACTTCCTGCGTCCCGGTCACCTGGCACAACTTCGCTCGATTCTGGAAGATAAGGAAGCTTCGGATAACGACAGGTTTGTCGCTCTGGAGTTTCTGAAGAACGCCAACATCGCTGCAGGCGGTATTCTCCCCATGTGCCAGGACACAGGTACGGCCATTGTGATGGGAAAGAAGGGCCAATACGTCTGGACGCAGGGCAACGATGAGGCGGCGATCTCGGAGGGTGTGCTGCAGACTTACAACACCAGGAACCTTCGCTATAGCCAGGTGTCTCCTCTTTCGATGTATGAGGAGGTCAACACCGGAAATAATCTTCCTGCCCAGATCGAGATTTACGCAACCCCCGGCGACGACTACAAGTTTCTGTTCATCGCCAAGGGTGGAGGCTCCGCCAACAAGTCTTTTCTGTTTCAACAGACGCCCGCCGTCCTGAACCCGCAGAAGCTGATTCCTTTTCTCGACGGCGCCATTCGTGGGTTGGGCACGGCCGCGTGTCCTCCCTATCACCTGGCCGTCGTCATTGGTGGGACCTCTGCCGAAATGACGTTGAAGACGGTAAAGTTGGCGTCCTGCCGTTATCTCGATACGTTGCCGACCGAGGGTGGCAAATTCGGGACGGCATTTCGAGACGTCGCGCTCGAGCAGGAGATTCTGGACATCACTCGAAAGAACGGGATAGGCGCCCAGTTCGGCGGCAAGTATTTTTGTCACGACGTGCGTGTCGTGCGTCTTCCGCGACACGGCGCATCGGTTCCCGTCGGCATCGGCGTATCCTGCTCCGCAGATCGTCAGGTGCTTGGAAAGATTTCTCGCGATGGCATCTATATCGAAAAGCTTGAGACGAATCCTGCACGGTTCCTGCCTGAAGTGAATGAACAAACGCTGGGGGGCGACGTCGTCAGGATCGATCTGAATCGACCGATGGCGGAAATCCGCAAGACACTGTCCTCGTACCCGGTCAGGACGCGCTTATCGCTTACGGGACCGATGATCGTCGCACGCGACCTTGCCCATGCGCGAATGAAAGAGAGGCTCGACAAGGGTGCAGGTCTTCCTCAATACATGCGCGACTACATGGTGTACTACGCCGGCCCGGCCAAGACCCCGAAGGGCTACGCGTCGGGAGCGTTCGGACCTACGACCGCCGGGCGTATGGATTCTTACGTCGATGAGTTTCAGAAGGCCGGGGGCAGCTATGTGATGCTGGCCAAGGGAAACCGAAGCGCCGAAGTGCGTAACGCCTGCAAGGCTAACGGAGGCTTCTATCTCGGTTCGATCGGCGGCGCGGCTGCAAATCTGGCGGAGCACTGCATCAAGAAAGTCGAGGTCGTGGAGTATGAAGACCTCGGCATGGAGGCCGTCTGGAAGATTGAAGTCGAGGACTTTCCCGCATTCATCATCATCGACGACAAGGGAAACGACTTTTTCACGATGAAGTAGATATCAGCGTCCTTTCCTCTCCCACGCGAACGGGCGTAACTCTTCCGGATGGCTCCGCACGTAGGCGACAACGCGGTGCCGCTTCTGCGGCCCGCGTCCGTCGCTGTCTTCCTCCGGCCTGGTGAGAATTTCCGCCTTGAACTCATCGACTCTGTCGAAAATCGACATCCACCGCTTCTTGATCGCCTCGATGCTCAATCCGAGTACGGCGCTGAGCTCTGCGTCCGTCTTACCGGACAGAGCGGCGGCCAGGAGACTCTGCTCCGCAGGGCTAAACCGGAGTACGGGCTCCTGATACCGATACATTTTGGCGGCGACCGAGTAGGGCGCTGCGACCACGCTTTCCGGTGAGACAACCACCAGCGCGCTGTCGGATGATTTAAATTCAGCGACCACCCGGTAGGTTCCTGTCGCGCGGGCCAGGGCGATGCTCGAATGACCAATGGCTTCCTTCAGCACGCGGTTGAAGCGATAGCCCGCGAAGTGCTCCACGAAGCTTGTTCCCAGCAGTCCCTGGACCTCGGAGAGCTGGTCTGCATTCAGGATTCCCTCTCTCCAGTTTCCGTACATATTGACGAAGTCCAGACCTTCTCCGGCGTTGCCTGCCCCGATCTGTGCACGGTTCAACACGACGGATGCTCCCGACACCGCTGCAGCGATGATTCGCGAGTTCAGGCCCGGCTGAGGGTTCTGGATCTCCTGAT
>DASTBJ010000490.1:0-12433 GCA_035712125.1 Terriglobia bacterium | reverse complement strand
GAATGGGTTCTGGTCGGTCTGAATGGCCGTGAAGTCTATTCCGAACTGCGGGGTTTAAAGGCCGGCTACAACTGGCCGCAGTACTCGGTGCACCGGGGCAAACTGCAGATGTTGCTGTATCGCGCCGCTCTGGAGCGTCTTGGCGCAGCATCTATCCGTACCGGTCTGAAAGTAACAGGCTATCGCAATCAACCGGACAGAAGCGGAGTAACGGTGTTGCTCGAGAGCCGCAACGGCACGCGATCCGAGGTCGAGGGATCGCTGTTGATTGCGGCCGATGGTCTGCATTCAGCGGTGCGCCAACAGATGTATCCCCAACAGCCTCCCATTCAGTGGGGGGGCGCAATCATGTGGCGCGGCGTCACCAGGGGCAAGCCAATCCGCAGCGGCGCGTCCTTTATCGGTTTAGGCACGCACCGGCATCGCGTGGTGTTTTATCCCATCTCAGCTGCCGACCCTGTCACTGGCCTCGCTGACATTAACTGGATAGCGGAGATTACTGTCGATAATTCCAGCGGGTGGCGCGATGGCGACTGGAACAAACAGGTAAGGCATGAAGACTTCCTGCATCATTTCCAAAACTGGAATTACGACTGGATCGACATTCCCGCCATGTTGCTCGGCGCCCCTGAAGTATTTGAATACCCGATGATAGACCGCGAACCCGTTCCAACCTGGATTGACGGCAATGTGGCGCTGTTAGGCGACGCAGCCCATGTGATGTATCCCACGGGGTCCAATGGCGCCAGTCAGGCCATTATGGATGCACGGGTGCTCGGTGCTGTCATGTTGGAACATGGCTTGAACTGTAAAGCATTGGAAGCCTATGACAGGCAACTATGCCCGGAAATGTCGCAACTGGTTTTACGCAATCGTGGGGCAGGTCCGTTTGGTTTATTGAATCTGCTGGATGACCGTTGTGGCGGAGTATTCGACAACATTGACGATGTCATACCCAAAGCCGAGCGTGACGAGTTCATGCTGCGTTATAAAACTGCTGCAGGCTTTGCCGCTGAAAAACTCAATGCGGCCGCTTCCACCATTCCCGCAGGAGCTAAAGTCCGATAAGCAAGGGTAATCTCGATGCTGCAGCACTACGTTTTTATTAAGTACCAGAAAGGCACCAGCGAGGAACATATCGCAGAGTTCTCCAGAAGAATGCAGGCCTTGCGGACCAGTATTACGGGTATCGAACATCTGGAAATCGGGCGGGATATTTTGCACGATGCCCGCAGCTGGGACCTGATATTGATAATGCGGTTTGCTTCTACCGGTGTATTGCGCAGTTATCAGCAACACCCCGAACATCAGAAAGTGATGGCGTTCAACCAGCCTTTTGTTTCCGATGTTGCTTCAGTGGATTTCGAATAACCTGATCAGAACCGTATTTGGAGGACCGTGAAAACTTACGCTGCCGACAGGCTCCAAAATCTTCAGGAATCCGTGATCCGTTCCATCACGCGATATGCATTCGATAAGGGAGCGATCCTGCTTGCGCAGGGTTTTCCTGATTTCGATCCGCCGCAGGAGGTACTCGCTGCGGCCGAGAAAGCGATGCGAAACGGCCGGAATCAATATGGTATGACCTGGGGACAGCCGAGCCTCCGCACAGCGATTGCGCAAAAGAGCCGCCGGTTTTACGACCAGGAAATCGATCCCGACAAACATGTCACGGTGACCTGCGGAGTTACGGAAGCCGTCATCGCCGCCCTGCTGGGCATCGTCAATCCGGGCGACAGAGTCGTGGTTCTGGAGCCGGCCCACGAAAACTATCATGCGGGCATCGCGTTCGCCGGAGGGATTCCGGTCTGGGTTCCGCTGCGTCCGCCTCACTATCGGTTAGACCCTGAAGAACTGGCACGCGCCTTTCAACAGAATCCCAAGGCCGTGCTGTTCAACTCTCCACACAATCCCTCCGGCAGGGTTTTCACACAGCAGGAACTTTCGATCATCCGTGATCTGTGCGTGAAGCATGACGTGGTTGCAATTACGGATGAAATCTACGAACACCTCGTGTTCGACGGCCATCGTCATATTCCGATCGCGACGTATCCCGGCATGCAGGATCGCACGATCACGATCTGCGGTTTAGGGAAAACGTTCGCCGTCACCGGCTGGCGAGTGGGTTATTGCATTGCGAGCGCCGCGCTGACCGACGCATTGCGCAAAGTTCATGACTTCACCACTGTGTGTGCTCCCACGCCGCTGCAGGAGGCGATGGCGGTCGTCATAGGCTTGCCTGATTCATACTACGAGTGGCTTCAGACCTTTTATGCGTCTCGACGTTCCCGCATGCTCGGCATCCTCACCAGGCACGGCTTCAAGTATGCGGTTCCGGAAGGCGCGTACTATGTAATGGCGGACTTCCGACATATGGGCCGGGGTGACGACGATATGGCCTTTGCGTATTGGTTGATTGACGAAGTCGGTGTCGCTACCGTGCCGGGCTCCAGCTTCTACGCTTCGGATCCCGGCCTCGGTCGCGGTCTCGTGCGCTTCGCCTTTCCAAAGAAAGACGAAACGTTCGACGTTGTCGAAAAGCGATTTGAGAAGTTGAAGACCGTGGGGTGAACAGCTTGAAAAACGTTGGATTTCGTTTGGATAGGCTACAAGCCGGGCACGAAGTAGCGCGGGGGCTACGCCAGTTCCAGCATTCTTTCGGCGTAACGCCTGCCCAATTCTCTATAACCGGCTGGCGTGAAATGTAGGCGGTCAGAGCGGCATTCGCAGCCCTTTGACGATATTACGTAGGAATTGGGGACTACCTTCGGAAGCTCGGCAATGATCGTATTCATGCTGGCGGTGGCGCCCTGTTGATCGGCATTGACCGTTTCACCGGCGAGGAGTGGCACGTTCTCGGCTCTGAGATTTAAGTCTCGGATGAGATCCCGGTAGATTTTTGCGACTTTGTTCGGCCACTCCTTGTCGTTCGTGTTGGACTCGCCCTGGTGCAGCAGGATTCCTTTGATGACACCCCGCCTCTGGGCCAGTTTGGCCGTATCCACGAAATGCTGATAGGGATTCCCGCCGTACTCCTTAATGATGCTCGTCATCCACGCGGGAGCAGTAGCGGCGTACGGCGCATAGATATCTTTGTCGAAGAGTTCAATTTTGCAGCCTGCGACGGCCACGTTCACCACGCCGATCATGATTCTCTCCGGCATTCGCGACACCATAGTCCGGCCGAAGTAATCAGCCGGGCAGAGTCCCGTCGAAGTGCGGCAAAGCGGAGGAACCGCGTCATACCACTCGCCCTTTTTTCGTCCAAGGGTCGCGAAGTCAACTGCGGCCAACATCTGAAATCGCTTGTTCACGCCTGTCTTGTCCTGCGGCTCGATTCCCGGATATCCCTCCATGTTCGACTGTCCGAAGGCGAGATAGACATGAAAGTTCGGATTGGGGCTTTCGGTCTGGGAACGGCCACCAGCTCTTGATGACGTGACGAAACCCACTGTGCCGCCAGCGGCCATCATCAGAAACTCGCGGCGGATCATCGGACGCTGCACTCGTAGGACTCCGCTGCATCGACAGGACCTTTGTTGTATTTGGGGTACTCGGGATACGAGCACATCGGGAGGCTGCGTCCTCCACCAGTAACGACAATAGACTTGCCGGGCGTCACTCCCTTTTCCACCCACTCGACCAGAAGCGTCACTCGATCGAACGTGCTCGGAAGTTGCCGGACTTCAGTCGGTTTGCCGTCACCGTCTGTTGTGTAGTTCGTTCCGGTGAGTCCGTGCCCCGTTTGCGGCAGCACGAACAATCGCGCAAAGGCATCGACATTCGAGCGGCCCATTTTATCGATGACCGACTTGTAGTAGTCAAGTTGCTCGCCAGGCGGCGCCGTCGTGTCGTTAGTTCCGATGACAACGATCATCTTGCCGCCGCGTTTTTGGAAAGCAGAGAGGTCCGGATTCGTGGAGTCGAGAATCGCGGAAAGCTCACGCCGTCGCGCAGCGTACTTACTCTCTGTGAAGTCCAACGCGTTTGCATCCAGATTCTTCATGAGAAATCCTGTCACGCCAAGCTGCCCCAGCCATGTATATTTTCCCGCGTTTGCGCCTGCACCTTCCTGTCCCAGGAAGCGCGTGTTGGCAATGATGCTGCCGCCACTGACGTCCGTGTTTGGGAGCCACATACCGAATGTCGTTTTTCCGTTCGCGAGCGATGACACAGGGTACCGGCTGTACACCCATTCGAGCGTCGTGATCTGTCCATCGGTAAGACATGCATTGGCGCTCGTGTCAGCCGGGTTCGGATCCTTGTTGTCCGGGCAACGCCTGGCAGCCCACGGATGACGGCCCGGCTGTCCCTGCTTGACGTCGAAGATTTCGCGGCATGCCATATAGTTGTTGACGATCCCGTCGGCCAGTCCATCCAACTTGTCGCACTGCCGCATGAATTCGCCGCGAATCGCATTCACTTTTGCGTTGGTAACCCAATGGTCGAGCGGTATCTCCTGAATACGATTCAGCGCGCGGGCCAGCATCAGGGAGGAGAACCCGACGATCGGGACGTTTGCGGCTACGCCGTCATAATCCTGCGGATAACGCTGCGCAACGGTCAGAGCCTCGCGCCCCCCTTGCGATGAACCGATGAAATAATTGAAGGTGGGCCGGGTGCCGTACATCCGCTCAATGAGAACCAGGGCGGCATCGTGAGTTTTTTTCAATTGCATGTAACCGAGGTTTCGAATCGCCTCGTCATTTAGAGCCCAGTCATCCGGGTTGGTGGCACTCGCGCCGCCGGCGGGCGCGCCCCTTTCTCCACCGAATCCACCGCGCCCGCGGCCCCCGGGCCCTGCCGCCTGATGGCCGGAATCGCTGCCGTAGGTGACGAACCCTTGTCCGAAGGGGCTTCCGGTGAGAGCTGGAATGCTTCCGTTCATGCCTCCACCGCCCAACTGTGCGGCCCGCCCACTCCACGTGGGCGGAAACGCGACCTGGAAGTTTATCGGTTTCGCCGTCAGCGCTCGATCAACGGGCGCCATGGAGCCATTCACCGTGCAATATGCGGGAAGACCTCTGGCTGCTTCGACCCACCTTGGCGCTTCCAGCGTCACTGCGGACACCGGCTCGCCGATTGCGGAGATGGGAAGACTGGTGCCGACCCTGGCTGCGGTACAGTCGGCCTGTGTGATTGTCCGGGAAATGGACTGTGCTTGGGTCCGAGCGCCTGCTGAACAAAAGACAGCGGATGCCACTGCTGTGAACACGAGGCGGATTCGCGCGTTTTTCATGAGTCTCCTTGCTATCTCTCCATGCTTTTGCGTGACCCGACTTCTTCGAGCACCTTGGCTCCGACCCGGACAGGCGCAGTCTCCTTCAGAAACAAAGAAACCAGGGCGCCCGCGGCAACGCCCACAAGCGGCATCCAGAGAATGTTTTGGATACCCTGCGCCTGCGCGATGGCGCCGCCGATCACGGGTGCGATGCCGCCTCCGAAAATCTCACCGGAAGCCACAACGATGCCGATCGCCGCGGAAATCAACCCGGCCGGAGCCGATTCTGTGGCAATGGGTCCGGTAATCAGCGCCACGTTTCCGAGGGAAAAGAACGAGACTAGAAACAACACGAGGAACAGCGAGTTCGGGGTTGCCCCAATCCCCATGAACAGCCATACCGTGATGCCGGCGCCGAGGAACGCGAGTACGGCTGTCGGTTTCCGTCCCAGTTTGTCGGATATTCCGGGCACGCCGAATTGCCCGACGAAGCCTCCGAAACCCAGAGCCGAAATAACAAATCCCATCTGGCTCTGTGTCAGCTTGAGGTAATCCACCAGGTAGTTCGGCAACATCCCTCCCAGAACGAAAATACACGCCATTGCGCACATCAGCGCCATCATGCACAGGACGATGTTCCTGTTCTTCACGACCTCGCCGTATCCCGCGCCTTTTCCTTGAGAGACCGCGCCAACGACGGCGCCGCCCTGAGTGTCTTTCGGCTCGCGCAACACGACGTAGAGCAGCGCTCCCACAATGAAACCGGGGATTGCAACCACCCAGAACACCTGGCGCCAGGTGGCGTATTGCAGAAGTTGTGTAGCGATGATGGGTCCAAGACCGAATCCAAAGAGGGCGAAGCCACTTTGTTGCAGCCCCTGCAGAAACCCGCGGCGGGACGGGTGCGCCGCAGCGGCCGTTGCGGTAAAGCTCGTCGGACAGTAGGAGCCTTCCATCATGCCCATCAACCCGCGGATGGCGATCAGACTTGCGAGCCCCGTGGCCATTCCCGAGAAGCCCGACATCAGTGAGAAGAAGAATATCGACGGAATAAGAATCTTCCTGTGCCCGATTGCATCGGAGATTCGGCCGCTTATCGCAGCGAAGACTCCCCAGACGATGCCGAGCACCCCGACAAGGTTCCCGATGGCTTGATAACTTAGACCGAGGCCGGGGGCTCCACAACCTGGGGCTGTGTCCGTCGCAACCATGCAGGGAAACAAAGGAGCGATGATCCATCGGTCCAGGCCCACGAGACCGAATCCGAGTCCCAGCAGGAAAACGGCCTTCCATTCGTAAGAGGTATCCCAATGTTTTGCGCCAAGAGACACAGAGAGACTCCTTCACCCGGAACCTGCTGCGTAAGTCAGAAGCGAGCGCGCTTCACCGGACGCTGCAGGGTTGTGGATCCCATCCGTTGTTCGTGTCAGGCAGCTTTCTGTAATTGGAGCTGGTGATGAACGGAGCGGCGAGGTATTCCGGGTCTTCGATAATTGTCGTGACGATCATGTAACGGACGCCGTACGTCTCCGGCGTCGGCTGAAAGTATTCGGTGACCTTCGTCTTCTCACTGTAGGGAAGTCCGTTCTTTCTGAGATAGCCGGATTTCAGATTGGTAGTGTCTACCTTCAGCCAGCCATTCTGAGCATTGCCGCGTCCAGGACCCGGCGCAGGCCCGGCAGGAGGCGCCGCATTTCCATCCGTTGCAGGAGTCGCGGGAACCCCGACAGGAGCGGGGCCGGGCGCGCCAGGACCTGCGGGGGGGCCTGGAAATCCCGCACCCAGCAGGCCGCCTCCGCGACCTCCAGCAGCGGGTTCCCATGTGGCAATAGAGACGCCTTGCCAGGACCGCGGGCCGGGATTGGCTTCAGCCTCGAGCGCGGCAGGGCCAAAGCGGAACAATCGCGTCTGCATTCCCTGATCGGTTTCCCATTTCAGAGTGTTTGCGTCCTGCCATGTGACACGAACGCGAGTGGGAAGCCGGCTGATCGCGCCGGCGCCATATCCCTTACATTGGTTTCCATCAGCTTCGTCTTTCGCAGGGTCCCACGCGTCAAGGATGGCTCGGCCGGCTGGACTGATGGGAACGCTGTCCGCATTCCCTTTCGGGGGAACAACCATCCGCCAGCGCCAATCTTCTGTAACCACGCTCATCCAATAGCCGGTCAGATCGTTCGTCGCCGCTGCTTGAGCCGTCTGAGGCCCGGCCCCAGGTCCACGGCCTCCGCGTCCCTGACCCGGCGCGCCGCCCCGCCCTGCTGCCGGCCCTGCGGGAGCCGCCGCTCCGGCTTGACCCAGCGCCTGGAACTGAGCCGCCATGTACGCCGTGCCGGCGACGATTGCAACCGATGCCATGACACTCAGCAATCTGCGCCTCATTTCTCCTCCAGACTCTTTGCGTAACTCACTGCTATTGTTCCGTCGCTTGTCTTTGTTCCGCAGTGAAGCCATAGCTGAATCCGTCAGGCCGCTTCATTGTGCGCATCCGGAGCTTGTGTTCGTCGGGCGACCTGGAAGGATTCCCCGTCACGACAACTTCATCACCATACTTGAGGGTGTCGTTTTGGACGCCGGTATTGGCCAGCTGCGTGGAGCCTGGACCTTCGACAGCCCAACGGGCTTTCTTTCCGCTTTCCGTGACCTCTACCGTAATCAGTGAGTGCGGATTACGGAAAGAAAACACGACCACCTTTCCCTTAATTTCGATCGTTTTCGACTCATCGTACGTTGCCGCAAACGAGTGATGCGCCCACGCGGTGGCCGCGCCGGCGAGCATCGTGAACAACCACACGAGAATGAACTTGGACTTCATGACTTTCTCTCCCGGATCGGGGATCTATTCAGAGTTACTTTCGTTCACTGAGGCTTTGATAGGCCGCGTCCACAAACATCGCCGTGGTCCACGGACCGGTTGTTGCTCCGTATCTCCCGTCGTAGTCTTTCGTCAACCCCGAAGCTTGCACTTGCTGCAGCGTTCTGCCTTTTTTGATTGCGTCGAGAATCCGGTCGCGGACGATCTTCAGCATGTCGCGATATTCGAGCACGTCGGCTTCGTCACTGATGCGGCCGTGACCTGGAATGACCATGGTTCCGCCTTCCTGTTTTTCCTTCGGAATGCAGATATCGAGGATCTTGTTCAATCCTCCCAATACACCATCAATCGAGCCACCGGCCTTCACGTCAATGACGGGGTACGTCGTGGTCATGAAGATATCGCCGGCGGCAATCACGTCAGAGCGCCGGAAGTAGATGATGCTGTCGCCGTCGGTGATGGCATCCGCGACGTGAATCATCTGGATGCCTTCGTTGTTGAAGTAAATGTCGTGAAATGGCTTGAAGTAGGTCTCCGTCGGCCATCCGTTCGCAGGCGTTGGAGCGACTTTTCCCGTTGGCGCACTCATCCGCGCCAGCACGGTTTCAAAGGCCGCAATGGGAGTTCCGCGTCCGCCCGCGCCGCCCCGGGCAGGGCCCGTGCCGCCAGGAGACACGCCGCGCAATGGTTCGTTTCCCCCCGTGTGATCGGGACGAAAGCTCGAATTGAGAATGTATCGGACGGGCTTCGTCGAAAGCGAACGAAGAATAGTCTGCACTTTTTCACTTGCAGCGCCGCCGCTTCCCGTATCGACAACAAGCACACCGTCGTCTCCGGTCTGCACGGTGATATTGGCGCCGGCGCCGGCGATCATCCAGATGTTGTCACGAACCGGCAGGGCACGAACGGATCGATCGTTGGCGTCGGCGAAGTAGATGTTCTGCTGAGGATCGAAAATCGCCGTGCGAATTGGCGGTGACTGTTGTGGACCTGCGCCTCTTCCTCGTTGAGCGGGCATCGTCAGGGCAAGCCCCGCACTCAACAGGCCCGTGGTCCAGATGAAGATAGACAGACGTCTCGAGTTGATCATCGCCTTACTGCCCTCGTCCGCCTGGCGCAGGAGGAGCCCCTCGTTGTCCGCCGCCACGAGCCCCACCCGGGGCGTCCACACCGCCGCCCGCCGGCGGCCCTCCGCCCCTGCCACCTGCGTTGTTCTGCGGTTGAGCCGGTGGTGGCCATTTTTGTGCGGCGACCACCTTCTTTCGATACTCCGGATTCATGGTTTCGGCACCGCCGCGCGCTGCTTCCTGAATGACGTCGTGAGTTTTGGAATAGAGATCGGTGTATGGATTGGTGCCCGGCAGCCAATGGGGAACCCATCCCTGATCATGGTCCAGTTCCGTCACGATCTGGCATGGGTAGTTGGCAACGTGCTGTCCCGGCGCCCATCGGAAATCCGTACTGCGGACCATGGGTTCGGTCAGATAGATGGGGTCATTGATGATGACGGTCCACGTGAGGTATTCACCGTGACGCCAGAAGTACTCCGTCAATTCAGCCCGATCGCTGCGAGGCACGCCGTTTCGACGGATCCATCCCTTCTTCAAATGAGTCGTCCGAACTTTCAAAACCTGCCCTACCCATTCACCGGTGGAAAAGCCTTGCCAGGTGTGCGGAGCCAATTCATCCGGATGTGGCCGTCCATCCATGTAGATCCAGCGTTCCGGCGCCTGCCACATGATGTGGGTGCGCCAGGCAACCAGCTCCCGTGATACGGGATCGACTTCTTTCCAGATCTGAAGATTTGCGGGTCCGCGAGGAGAATAATCCGACGGGTGGGGCTTGCACTGGTGTTCAGGAACGGAAAGAATGTCGGCATTCCAGGCGTCGGCCGCTGTTCGAGCGGCGTCGTTGATGGGAAGTCCGGCGTAGTCGCCAAGGTCCGGCCCGGCGAGCCGCTCGGGCTGATCTTCGTGATACTGAGGAGTCCATTCCCCGGCAAGATCGATTTGAGCAAATGCCGGAGTGCCCGTTAGAGCGATGAACGCCAGACTCACCAGTCCTAATGCGCTACGTCTCAAAGTCGACATAATCCTGCTCCTCGGCGTCTCCACGTCTTTGCGGAAAACGTGCAAGCTGGGGCATCCCTCTCGCAGAAGGAAACCTGCCCCTTTCAAACTAAGAACCGCATCTTCATTTTTCCGGCCTACCTTCAATCGATTACATGTTGATTGATTGCGGGGCGATGTTAGCCCAAGGGGATGCTGAATCTCAACGACTACTGTTATTCACGAAACCAGAAATTCCTGTTCAGGGAATATTGTTAGCAATATAGTTGCCGCGAAACTCGATAATCGATTACGAAAGATGTCATGAATATGGATCGACGTGAATTCCTGGCCTTATCGGCCGTGATCGGTCTGACCGTCCGGCAGCAGGTGCGGCCCAATATCCTCCTGGTTGTGGCCGACGACCTGGGCTACAGCGACCTTGGTTGTTTTGGCGGAGAGATTGAAACACGAAATCTCGACACCCTCGCCTCAAATGGCGTCCGTTTCACGCAGTTCTATTCGACGGCCCGGTGTTGTCCCTCACGCGCGAGCATTCTCACTGGACAGTATCCGCACCGCGTCGGCATCGGGCACATGGTCACGGATCTTGGACATCCCGGATACAGAGGCAGACTCTCGGAAAATGCGGCAACGATAGCGGAGGTGTTGAAGCTGTCCGGATATCGCTCTTACATGTCCGGCAAGTGGCATCTTGGAACCGACGACCCGACGCGGCATGGATTTGAGCAGTTTTACGGAACGCTGATCAGCGCAGCGACGTTTTGGGATCAAGCGGGATATCTGCGGCGGCCGCAGGGGAGCAGCACGCGAAGCTACGAGACGGGCGTGTTCTACGGCACCGATGCGTTAACCGATTACGCCCTGGATTTTCTCGAAAACGCCCGCACGACGCCAGGCCAGCCGTGGTTCCTGTATCTCGCGTACAACGCGCCGCACTTTCCACTGCACGCGCGGCGCGAGGACATCGCAAAGTATAGGAGCCGGTACCAGACTGGATGGGACGTCCTGAGGGGCGAGCGGCTCGCCAGAATGAAGAGGCTGGGTGTGGTGCCGGGAAGAACGAGGTTGTCTCCGCGATCCAAGTTCACGAACTTCGGCGAGACACAGTCAGGGGAGAATCCCCCGTGGGACAGTCTCCCGGAAGATCGGCGCGCAGATCTTGCCATGCGAATGGCTATCTACGCCGCGATGGTCGACCGGATGGACCAGAACATTGGACGCATTACCGCGGGCCTGCGTGATCGGGGCGAGCTCGAAAACACGCTTATCCTGTTTATGAGCGACAATGGCGCCTGCGCCGAGTGGGACCCGTTCGGATTCGATGTCCGGTCCAGCGCAAACAATATTTTGCACCGCGGCGCGGATCTGGAGCGGATGGGTAGTCCCGGAACCTATCACAGCTTCGGGTCTGGCTGGGCAAACGCCTCGAACACACCGTGGCGCATGTACAAGCACTACTCGCATGAAGGCGGTATCAGCACACCTTTAATAGTGCACTGGCCCGCAGGAATCCGTCGCCGCAATGTGATCGAGAATACGCCCGCGCACCTCATCGATCTTATGCCGACCATTGTCGAGGCGTCTGGTGCGGCGTATCCGCAACGGTTGGGAGAAAGAGACATCCTGCCGATGGCGGGAGTCAGCTTCCTGCCGGCCCTGCACGGAAAGCGAATGCCGGCAAGGGCTCTCTTCTTCGAGCACGAAGGAACCCGAGCCGTCCGCGAGGGCCGTTATAAACTGACCGCGCTACGCGGGGACTCATGGAAACTCTATGACATGGAACGTGACCGGACGGAGATGGACGACCTGTCCGGCAAAGAGCCGAAGCTGGTCGAGTCGCTCGCAAAGAAGTGGGATGCATGGGCCTCCGAGAACCAGGTCACGCCGCTACCCACAAATTACCGGGTGAACTACCTTCGCCGTGTGTGAGTTCAATTCATCCAGAGGCATCACGGCGGCAGTTCTTCGCACAGCCTGCGCTACTCGACGAAGACAATTTCACCGAAACGCGACGGCACGTGCGGCCACGATGTGGTGTTCTGCGGATCCGACCAGATGCTCATACGGCGATTGGGTTGAACTCCATCCCACCGGTTGAAGTTCACCTTCCAGATAGCGCCAATGGCGGGGGGACGGCGAGAAAGTTCCTCGAAGTTTGCCCAGGGGATGGACGCCTCGAGACTCCAACCATTGTCGGTATCCGTGCGAAGGTTCATCGTCCCGCGGATTGATGTTGCGATCTTCATGCCGGTGGCATCCCAACGTTTGAAGAGCGTTCGGCTGTTGTAGTTGAGGTAGTCGTAGAGCACACCGCGCGCGTTCATTTCG
>DASTBJ010000489.1:0-3573 GCA_035712125.1 Terriglobia bacterium | reverse complement strand
ATTCCGCGACTGTTTGGGTGGCCCAGTTTAGGGACAGAGTGGAAAGTTTGTCCTCAGCCCTACCCGCAGTACACTGGGCGGACCTGTCCACAAAACCAGAAAGGAGGAAGCATGTTTTCACGAATGACCATACGCACTCTTGCGTTCTGCCGGGTTCTTATCGGCGGCTCGCTTCTATTTACCCAACCTCTGCATGCTCAGAATCTCTCGGGTTCGATCACCGGTGTTGTGCACGACGCCACGGGCGCCCTGGTCCCCGGGGTACAGATGGTCCTGATCAACCAGGACCAGGGCACCGAGGCTCGTCGAACAATCACAAATGAAGCCGGTATCTATCTGTTCAGCGCTTTGCCTGGAGCCAACTACACGCTGACCGCAGATCTGCCCGGCTTCAAAAAATACACACAAAAGGACCTCAAGTTGTTTGTAAACGACAAGGTTGGCCTTCCTCCGATCGTCCTGGAAGTCGGAACAACGGCAGAGACTGTCACTGTCGAAGCGGAATCCGTGCAACTCCAGACAGTGTCGGCCGAGCGCGCGGGTATCATCACGGGCCGGCAGATGATCGACATTGCGCTGAACGGCCGTAATTTCACGAGCTTGCTCAAAACCGTTCCCGGTGCTCCTGCCGACGCAGCCGGCGGAACAACCACGTTCAATGGCCAACGCGCCAATCAAAATAACTTCACCGTTGATGGGCAAACGGTCACCGACTCCGGTGTGAACCAACAATTCGCATACCGCATCAATGTCGATGCGATCGGCGAATTTAAGGTGTCCACGACCAGCCAGGGTGCGGAGTTCGGCCGAAACTCGGGCGCGCAGGTTCAGATCGCAACCAAGACCGGTACTCA
This sequence comes from Terriglobia bacterium, assembly GCA_035712125.1. Taxonomy (GTDB): domain Bacteria; phylum Acidobacteriota; class Terriglobia; order 20CM-2-55-15; family 20CM-2-55-15; genus DASTBJ01. The sequence goes on along the minus strand of DASTBJ010000489.1, from coordinate 2,719 downwards.
GGCTTTCCATGGCGGGGGTTACTACTTCAAACGTCATGAAGGGTGGAACGCGAATTCGTTCGACAATAATCGTCGAAACCTTCCGCGCCAGATCTATCGGTTCATGACCGCCGGCTATAATGTTGGTGGCCCGATCTTCATTCCGGACACATTCAATACGGCAAAGGACAAACTCTTCTTCTTCATGTCGCACGAGTGGAACGGGCAGCTGGTTCCACCCGTGCCACGCCGCGTCAGAGTTCCTACACTCGCCGAACGGCAAGGAGACTTTTCCGCTTCCACGGACGCTGCGGGACTTCCTGTCACCGTCAGGGATCCGCAGACGGGCCAGCCCTTCCAGGGCAACATCATCCCGCCAAGCCGTTTCAGCCCATACGGTCAATCGGTCCTGAGCTGGCTGCCGCCACCGAATTTGACCGGAAACACACAACACAACTACGAGTCGCAAGTGGCTCAGGACCTGCCATCCTTCGACCAGGTGTACCGGTTCGATTACAACATCAACAGTAATTGGAAAGCGTCCGCTCGGATATTACATAGCAGCCAGACTCAAAATAATCCGTACGGCAGAGCAGACTCCGCGAACAATCTTGGGTTGTCGCCGTTGTATGCGCCGACTTTTGGCAAATCCATTTCGGGAAACCTGACGACCATCATCAGTCCGACCATGACAAACGAATTTCAGGCAGGCTGGACGAAGAACGGAATTCCCGGTGATGCGCCACCCGAGGGCAGCCCCTATTACAGGTCCGTCTCGAACATCAATATCCCGCTCCTCTACCCCAACGCAGATCCGATCGGATTGATTCCCAATTTCGCATTCGACATTCCCAGCAGTACAAATTCGCCGAATATGACGAGCTTTGCCGGCTTGCCTTATGCCAACAAGAATCCGATCATCAACGTTACGGACAATCTGACGAAGATTCTCTCTTCGCACATGATCAAGGCCGGAGTGTTCATCGAGTACGCCGTCAAATCCGAAAACCCGTTCCGTCCCATTAATTCGACGATTAATTTTGGCCGTGACACATCGAATCCTGGCGATACGGGATGGGCATTCGCTAACGCGCTGCTCGGAAACTTCCGCGACTATACCCAGTTCAGTCAGAATCTGCTTCCGAGCTATCCCTATTGGAACATCGAGTGGTACGGGCAGGACACGTGGCGAGTAACCCCGAAATTGACGTTGAATTACGGCCTTCGCGTCAATCTCGTGCAGCCGCTCTACGAGAAGGACGACCTGTTCACGAACTTCGAATTTGATGCCTACGACCCCGCGAAACGCGTGTCTCTGTATCAGCCGGCGCTTGCAGGCAACCAGCGTGTCGCGCGGGATCCAATCACCGGAGCAACTGCGCCTGCCGTATTGATTGGCGCCATCGTGCCCGGTTCCGGAGATATTCGTAACGGTCTGGTGGAGTCAGGGAAGAACGGCGTGCCACGGGGCCTTATCGATAGCCAGGGACCGCAGTGGGGACCACGTGTCGGCTTCGCGTACGCAGCAAACGACAAGACCGTGGTGCGTGCAGGCGGCGCGATCTTCTATGAACGCATTGCCACCTCTGCCATTGGATACACCACCAACTATCTGACGAACCCTCCCGACGTGCAGCTGTCCCAGATTTTTTATGGCAATCTCTCGACGATTGCCAGTTCCGGTGCGACGGCCTTCCCGTTGCAGATAACCCCGCTCTCGACGGATGGCAAAGTGCCAACCACATACAACTTCAGTGCCGGCATTCAACGCGCGCTGCCGTTGAACATCTTGCTGGATGTGTCGTATGTCGGCACGCAATCGAGACATCTCGTGGAGAACATTCCTTTCAACGCGGTGCCTTTTGGAAGTGCGTGGCTGCCGGAAAACCAGGATCCCACGCTCGGAAGACCTGTCGCCTTTGACGGAACGACAACGTTACCGGTAAATCTGTACAGGCCATATGCGGGTTACGGCGGAGGCAACACCATCCTTGGTGGAGCCGGCTCGTCGATCGCGCATTACACGTTCGGCGGTTCTGCAAACTACAACGCCCTCCAGATCTCTGCGGATCGGCGAAAGGGCCGTCTGCAATTCGGCGTGACCTACACCTGGTCCAAAGCCCTCGGCACGACCGTCGGTCATTTGACGGATACGCGGCACGCCAACTACGGCCCTCTGGCGCTCGACCGCTCTCACGGTTTGACGTTCAACTACATTTACGACATTCCCAGCCTGGCGCAGCCGGGATCGTGGCTCGACACAGGTCTTGGCAGGCAGATCTTCGACGGATGGCAGCTGTCCGGATTGACGAGCATAAGCGTCGGCTCGCCGCTGACTCTCGACTACACGTTGACGAACACAGGGAACGCGGAACGTAATCGGCGGATTACGGGCAGCGAAGATATGGCGCCTCGAGTCGTGCTCACCTGCAACCCGAATCTGCCCCACGGCGAACGCGACCTTCTTCGGTACATCGATGTGTCCTGCGTGAAGCCGGCGCCGAAGGGAAGTACCGGAATGGATTCGGGAGTCAATACGGTGCGGGGACCGGGATTGCATGTATGGGATGTATCGCTGTTTAAGAAGTTTGCGCTCGGCGAAGAATCCGCGCGGTATCTGCAGCTGCGTGTGGAGACGTTTAACCTGTTCAACCATACGCAGTGGGGCACGATGAACTCTGTGGCTCAATTCGATCGAACCACGGGTGCGCTCGTGAATGCCGCAAGCCCGACCAACAGG
>DASTBJ010000488.1:0-9720 GCA_035712125.1 Terriglobia bacterium | reverse complement strand
TTGCTGTCGGACTCCTGATGTTCCTGGGCGTGCTGCTCGCTCTGTTTGGCATTGCAAAGCGAAAGCTCAACCTCGATCGCCGCCTGAATCAGCCAGTTCATGAAGAAGAAGAGAGTAAGATCGCCGAAGTTACCCGAAAAGTTGAACGCGCGCTGGTTTCCATGGGAGAGAAGCTTCCGCGGTCGCCTGCGGAAATGTCCCGCCAGGAACGGCGGCTGGTTCAGGCCGGATTTCGGCGCAAAGACGCCGTGTTGTTGCTGAATGGCTCGCACATTGCTGTCATCCTGCTCCTGCTGCTTGCCCTTGGCAGCGTCGGGTACCTTTACCGTCAACCGGTGTTCTCCATCGCGATCTCTCTTTTCCTGGGCGCTGCCATCCCGGATCTGTGGCTGCGAAGGGCCATTCAACGGCGACAGGAAAACATTCAGTTTGGGCTGCCGGATGCCATGGACCTCTCGGTAATTGCGGTGGAAGCAGGACTGGGGTTGGATCAGGCGTTAATGCGTGTCGGTGACGAGATCAATACAGCCCATCCCGATCTGGCCGATGAACTCCGTCTGAGGAACCTTGAAATCAACATGGGACGCAGCCGGAGCGAGGCACTGCGCAATCTCGCAGAGCGAACCGGAGTCGAAGACCTCAAGGCTCTTGTAGCCATCCTCATCCAGACCGACAAGTTCGGAACCAGCGTCGGCCAGGCCCTTCGCACATTTTCAGAATCGTTGCGCGTCAAACGTAGACAGAGAGCGGAGGAACAGGCGGCCAAGCTCGCGATCAAGATGGTCGTTCCCATGGTCTTGTTCATCTTCCCCGGGGTTTTCATCGTTATTCTCGGCCCCGCTTTCATCGCCATCATCCGCGACCTGCTGCCGACACTGAGCGGACAGTAGCGACCGGAATTTATGAGGAGATGATGAAGCCGGAACGCCAGCTGCTGCCGATTTGCGCGATGCTTCTCCTCACCTCCGGATGCGTCACAAGCACAGCCCGTAATCTGGCACCGCAGCTCCCGCCGGCGCAGCGGCCGATTAAGCCTGCCTCGCTGTCGGAACACATCCGGGGAGTTTACAAACTCTCTGCCGAGGCCAGCGTGCGATCGCAACAGCGTGCGGCGCTTCTGGCTGACGCGCCGGAACTAGCCGATTGGCTCGACCGGGCGGAGCAGAATTCAGATGACGTCGACGCGCGCTCGCTTGTCATTGATGAGTACATGTCGCGCAAGCTCTACTGGGGTGCGTACGAACTACTGACTTCCAGCCGGTCCGCCGAAGTCACAAACGATCCGGATACGAATCTCAACCTCGCGATCATCTGGGACGCGTGGGGCCTGTACGATCTCGCGTCAGAATATGCGGATCGCGCGATTACCCATGGTGCGGCGTCTGCGAGCGCCTATGAAACCATGGGACGTATTCAGTTGCATCGCGACAATCCGGGCGAGGCTATCCTCTGGTATCGCCGTTCGCTGGCGCAGGAGGGTACACCGCTCGTCCTGGCTAATATCGGATACGCCTACATGCGGAAAGGCGAGTGGGACAATGCCAGATACGCTCTGGAAGAAGCGACCGCTCTGGACGATTCGCTCGAGGAGGCCCACAACAATCTCGCGCTCGTTCTTTCGAAAGCGGGAGACGAGAAGGGTGCACTAAAACATCTGCTTCGCGCCGGTTCTCCTGCGGCCGCCTATAACAACATGGGAGTGCTGCACCTGCGGGAGAGCAGGATTCGTGACGCTCGTCACTACTTTGAGGAAGCGCTGCGGCTGGACCCAAGTCACGATCTTGCGAGCCGCAACCTGGCAGCCCTGGCGCCGCCTGAGAACGCACCGTCATTGATCGTTCGCCTGCCTTCTTTTGCGCATGAAGCCGATTCGCGTGTTGAAGCGGCCGTCGCCGCGCAAGGCGAGGATACCGGCGCAATTGTCAGCGCGCCCACTCCCGTGGAGCGCGTGAAGGTCGTGAAATTACAGGCTCCGGCTAGCAGGAAAGCTAAAGAATTCGATACCAAAGAAGTTCGTGTGATGCCTTTACAAACGCGCGTTCTTTCGCCGGCCCGCCCCCCCGTTCAACCGGCTCCACCCGTCGAGACCGAAGACGCAAGACGTGGTTGGGGTTTAGCAGCCTTGGCGGGGCTGGCATTTGTCACAGGTCTTTTCGCCATGAAGTCGAGAAAATCGGGAGCTCAATGATGAAACTTTTAACAACAAGAAACCTTGCGGTGGCGTTCCTTGTGCTGGCGTTTTCAAGCCAGGGCTTCGCCCAGAAATATGAAATTCACCCTCTTGTCGGCCGAAATGCTCCAGACAAATGGGCCGATCTGTACTCGTTGAAGAGCGTGGCCATTGTCGGTGTGAAAGCCGCAGTGTTCGCCACGGATAACACCCAGATCGAGGGAGAGTTCGAATATCTGCCACATTTCGAATTCAGAGGTACGGATCCCGAGATGCGCGCCTGGGTCTGGGGATTCAGCATCACCCGCAATATCTTTCTGGAGAAATCCAAGGTAGTCCCCTTCTTCCATTTCGGGGTTGGCGGTGTAACGGCTCGCTCCGATGCATCGGTCACAACCGTGTTGCCGGACAGAACAGTCACCATCGACAATAACGACACCTTTACTGCCATTAACTATGGTGTCGGCGTGAAAGCCTATCGCGTATTCGGACCGGTTGGCCTGAGAGCCAATGTCCTCGGTCGTACGATGCCCAATTTCTTTGGTCGTGGAAATTCCTGGGCGGAATTCAGCGGTGGTCCGGTGTTTTCATGGGGCAAGAGATAAATCGGGCCCAGACTAACGGTGTGACCCAGTCTTTCCAGTTTGCGAACCAGAGACTGGGTCAGGCGGCCTTTGATAAGTCGATTGAAGTAATCGCCACCCAGATCCTTGCAAGTCTATCAATGCATCAGTAGATTCCAAACAACCTGGATCAAGGAGTTGGCAACCGCGACAAGCGCTCGTCTTTGCCACGGTGAGCAGCCAGCCGACGGTAAAGCGCCGAAGGGCAAGAATTCTTTGTGCGCGCTGCGGCTCAAGCGAGCTCAGTCATGACGCTTCACCAGGCGTCGCGTCATGACGATACGCTGACCCCGATCTCAGAAAATGAAAACAACTAGTCTGGCCCCGATTTCTGGCCCCCAATTTCTTAGCTAGTCAAAGACGGCGTGGTGGTCGGGGTCGACAGAGAACACAGGCCTCGGTTTATCGCGAACAGTACGAGTTCCACACGATTGTAGACACCCAGCTTGTCGTAGATGTTCGTGAGGTGGTGCTTCACGGTGTATTCGCTGATCCCGAACGTGTTGGCGATGTCCTTATTCGTCTGTCCATCGACGAGGGCGCCTATGATCTGCACTTCGCGACGCGTCAGACCCAGGCGGGCAATCTCGACCTCTGAAGCGCCGGCCGTCTGAATGACCGTTGCGGCACCTGCTTCCCCGCCTTCGCCTTCGGGCCGGGCCCGCTTTTCAAGGGCGCCACCTTCCCGAATGATGTGGACGAAGTCGGCAACCATGGCTCTGCTCACCCAGAACCCGCCTTCAAGCACCGTATAGATACTCTTGGTCAACAGTTCCTGCGTTGTGCGTCGTGGCACCACGCCATGCGCGCCGTGCCGGAGAACCTCGATCACGCGGCTGCTGTCCAGGACGTCCGACATTACCAGGGAACGCACGGGTCGCGTCATATGGATCTGATCGAGCAGCGCACACAGCTTTTCCCATTCGACGTTCAGATCCAGGACGACAAGCTTGGGCTCCAGGGACTGCAGCAGGGAGACAACCTCCGCTTCACTACTGGCGCAGCCGACGACCTCAATACCTGCCACCTGTTCGAAGTGGGATTTCAGGCTATCCCTCAAAATGGGGAAATCGCTGGCTAATAAGATGGGTAACGAGGAATTAGATGTCACAAAGCTACCTCCATGTAGCTAACTTCCTAAGAGTCCGCAGCATCAATGCCACCGGGTTGAAGTTCTTCCTGCCCTCGGGGACTCAGGTCCTATAAAGTAAACGCGGGCCATAAACGTGTCAACAAGCTTATCGGCACGCCTCGCGACATCTGTAGCTGTAATATCTGCGTTTTACAAGCGGGTCATCCCTGTCCGTTTGTCGACATACATCCTCTGGTCTGTCTCAAAAAGCATATCCTCCAGTGAAGTTTCAGAATCGCCAGGATAGAGCGAAAAACCGATGCTGAGCGACAGCTGATAAGGTCGCGTTTCCATGGCCGTATACGCCTCCAGACCCGCCCGGAGCCGGGTGTGCAGAACCGCGGGTGCGGGTGGGTGCTCTGAAATCCAGAGAATCGCGAACTCGTCTCCGCCGATGCGTGCGATGACGTCGGACTCCCGGAACGTATTGCGAAGAATCGTCGAAATATCCTTCAGCGCGAAGTCTCCCCACATGTGGCCACAACGGTCATTGATGCCCTTGAGACCGTCGAGGTCGGCGAAGGCCAGCGTCACGGAGTGACGTTGGCGGCGCGCGATCTTGATCTGATGGCTGCCGAGCGTCATAAAAGCTCGGCGATTGTAGAGTCCCGTCAGTTCATCCGTTTGCGAGAGCGCCTGCAACTCGCCGATGCGGCGGTGGCGTGCAATCGCATACCGGACCGCGCGGATCATATTCTGTGAATTGACGCATTCCTTAATAAAGCTGTCCTCGGCTCCGGCCATCAGCACGTCAATGCCGGCCACACTTGCAGACTCTTGAGTGAGAGCAATGATGGGTATATCCGCTCGATCGCTCACGCGGCGGATCGACTCGATGCCGTCGGAATCCGGGAGAAATAGATCGAGTAGCATTGCATCGAAGTCTCCCCTCCGCAGATGCCCCAGAGCCTCTACAAAAGAAGAGACCCAGATAACCTCGACGCTCTCGCCGGCGCCATGCCGGATTAAGTTAAGGAGGATCCTGGCGTCGGCCTCGTTATGCTCTACCAATAGAAGACGGAGCCGACCTTCCCTGGTCAAATGCTCAATCGCGTCCTGCTGAAAATCGTCCATATTTCCAATCCTTTGGAATCAATAGACTTCCGACTCGCGAGGCAAATCGTACGATCGGGCTATGGGGTCGAAAATAGCACTTAGGTTGTAGGGAAGGCACCGGGGGTGCCATCCCTGCGTCAGCGCGTCAAAGTCCTGACAGCCCGATCCGTAACTTCAAGAATTCCTTCGTTGACCTCCAAAGCGGGTGGTAGCCTACTCCGCATGAGAAAACTTGCACGCCTGACCTTTATTGTGACCTTTCTTGTGGTTCAAACGGTGTCTGCCCAGACACAAACTGCGCCAACAAAGGTGACGTCGGTCGAGGGAATCACCGAGTATCGTCTGGCCAACGGATTGCAGGTCCTCTTGTTTCCGGATGCCTCTAAACCGACGGTCACGGTGAATGTGACCTATATGGTCGGCTCGCGGCACGAAGGTCCGGGCGAATCGGGAATGGCGCACCTCCTCGAGCACCTGCTGTTCAAGGGAACACAGCGCCACAACGAGATCATGGGGCTGCTGCAGTCTCGCGGCGCGAATTTTAACGGGTCGACCTTCTACGATCGCACGAACTACTTTGAGACGCTGCAGGCGTCGGACGACAACCTCCGGTGGGCGCTCGATATGGAAGCGGACCGGATGGTGAATTCCCGGGTTTCTCGCGAAGACCTGGACAAGGAAATGACCGTCGTTCGCAACGAGTTTGAGAGAGGTGAAAACAGCCCGTCGAGCGTTCTCTTCCAGCGTGTCATGTCGACCGCATACCTCTGGCATTCTTATGGTCGCTCGGTCATTGGCGCTCGCAGCGACATCGAGAACGTGCCGATCAGCAACCTGCAGGCCTTCTACAGGAAGTATTACCAGCCGGACAATGCGACTCTGGTCATTGCGGGAAAGTTTGAACCCGAGAAAACGTTGGGATGGATTCAGGAATTCTTCGGAGCGATTCCCAAACCCACGCGACAGCTGGTTCCAACCTACACTTTAGAACCCGCGCAGGACGGAGAACGTGCTGTCGAGTTGCGACGCGTGGGCGACACGAAATCCGTGATGATGGCCTGGCACATTCCTGCAGTGAATCATCCGGACTCCGCCGCTTTCGATGTCCTCTCGTTTGTTCTCGGCGATGAGCCCACGGGACGTCTCTACAAGGCATTGGTCGAAACGAAGAAGGCAACATCCGCCGACTCCGGCGAACTCGAACTCCACGATCCCGGTGTGTTCATCATCAGCGCGGACCTGCTGAAGGAAGGTTCGATTGAAGATGTCGAAGCGACGATGAAGAAGGTCATCGACGATATCGTTGCCACACCTCCGACGGCTGAGGAAGTGGAGCGCGCCAAGACACGGATTCTCAAGAACGTGGAGCTGGCATTAACCAATTCCGCCGGTGTCGGCCTCACGCTGAGCGAATCGATTGCTTCGGGAGACTGGCGCCTTCTTTTCCTGGGCCGTGACCAACTCGAAAAGATTGAGCCCGCAGACGTACTGCGAGTTGCAAGGACTTATCTCAAATCGACAAATCGCACCATTGGAAGGTTCGTGCCCGAAACCGCCGCCGAACGCGTCGACATTCCCAAAGGTGTTCCGGTTGCCGAACTCCTTAAAGATTACAAAGGCAAGGCAGCCGTGGAGGAAGGTGAAGTGTTCGATCCTTCCCCGGCTAACATCGAGTCGCGAGTGACCCGCGTCACGCTTCCCAGCGGCATCAAACTGGTGCTTCTGCCCAAGAAGACACGCGGCGGAACCGTCGTCGCAACCATGAACCTGCACTTTGGAACGGTGGAAAGTCTGCGTGGACGGTCGACGGCGGCGCAGATGGCCGGCTCTATGCTGATGCGGGGAACAACGCAGCATACTCGCGCCCAGCTTCAGGATGAATTCGACAAACTCAAATCCCGGGTCGGCGTGACGGGTGGCGTCAGCAGCGCAGGCGTTTCTATCAATACAGTTCGGGCCGGCCTGATCGGTTCTCTCAGGCTTGCTGCAGAGATTTTGAAGACTCCGTCGTTTCCGGCCGCGGAGTTTGAGCAGCTTCGCCAGCAGTCGATCGCGGACCAGGAAGCCGCGCGAAGCGAACCGAACACAATCGCGACAATCGCCAGAAGCCGTCACGTGAATCGCTACCCCGCGGATGATCCAAGAGCCGTTCTTACCATCGACGAGACTGTAGCGAACTTGAAGAAGGTTACTGTCGAAGACGCGAAGGCCTTCCATAAAGAGTTTTATGGCGCGTCCAATGTTGAGATTGCAGTCGTGGGCGATTTTGATCCGGCTGAAGTTCGAACAGTCACGGAGGAACTCTTTGGTTCGTGGAAAAGTCCGAAGCCCTACGCCGTGATCCGGCGCGATTGGCAGAAACTGCCGGTCGTCAATGAAATGTTCGAAGCGCCCGACAAGACGAACGCTTACTTTACGGGTGCTGTAACAATGGCCATGGATCAGCAGGATCCGGACTACCCACTGATGTTTCTCGCCAATGTAATCTTCGGCGGCGATCCAAAGAGCCGCGTCTGGAAACGCATCCGCGAAACGGACGGACTTAGCTACGGCATCAACACGGGGTTTTCTGCGGGAGCTCAGGAAAAGTTTGCGCAGTTCGCCGTCGGCGGAATTGCGAATCCTGAGAATACTCCCAAGATGGAAGCCGCCTTCAAGGAAGAGCTGGACAAACTTCTGAAGCAGGGATTCACGGCAGACGAAGTGTCCGTGGCCAAGTCAGCGTATCTCCAGGATGCGCAGGTCAACCGATCTCAGGACGGCTCCCTCGCCGGCCTGCTCGCAAGACAAGCCGAACTCGGTCGTACCATGCAACGCGAAATCGACGTCGAGAAGAAGATCGCTGACGCAACGGCCGAGCAGCTCACCGCTGTCTTCCGCAAATGGATCGATGCATCGGCGATCTCTTACTTTAAGGCGGGAGACTTCAAAAAAGCGGGAGTCACAAAGTAAGACAAGAAATCGGAAATCTCAGATTGACCCGGTGCAATTTGAGATTTCCAATTTCGGATTTGAAATGAGGATTCGTCCAATTTCAAATTTATTTCGAACTCTCCTCGTGCTTCATTCCCCCTTCCATGAAAGGTAAGGTTATCGTCATCACGGGGGCAACGTCGGGTATCGGCCAGGTAGCCGCGGAGAAACTGGCGGGTAGCGGCGCACGCATCGTCTTCATCGCGCGGGACAAGGCCAGGGCAGAAACAACGCTCGCTCGACTGCGCACACAAAACAATACCGGCCATCGAGTTCACTATGCGGATTTGTCGCGACTTTCCGAAATGAAGCGGGTCGCGGAGGAAATCGCCGCGTCCGAACCCCGCATCGATGTGTTGATCAACAATGCCGGCGCGATGTTCAGTCGCCTTCAGCTTACGCCGGACGGTCTCGAGCGAACGTTCGCGCTAAACCACATGTCGTACTTCGTCGTTACCCGCTTTCTGAGGGAACGTCTTCTCGCGACTCCGGGCGCGCGCATTGTGAACACTTCTTCCAATGCTCATCGAAATGCTCGAGTCGATTACAACGATCTTCAGATGATGACGGGTTTTGGAATGTTCAAGACCTACTGCCGGTCGAAGCTCTACAACATCCTTTTCACGCGTGAACTTTCAAGGCAGCTTCAGGGAACAGGTGTTACCGCCAATGCCCTGCACCCCGGGTTTGTTGGAACACGATTCGGGGATGCGACGTCCGGCGCGGGCGGGCTGGTGTTCCGTCTCCTCAAGCGATTTGCGATCTCGCCGGAAGACGGGGCCCGGACCATCGTCTTTCTGGCTTCGGCGGATGAAGTCAGAGGTACGACCGGAAATTACTTTTACAAGTGCGCCCCTTCGACGCCGACAAGTCATGCCCTCGATGATGAAGCCGCCCGGTGGCTTTGGTCGGAATCCGAACGTATCCTCGCAGAATCGCTTCGATAGTTTGGCCTGAACTTATTCCTTCCTGATAGAATCGCCGCACACATGAACCGAACCGCAGCCGTCGTGTTGTTGCTGGTGCTCATCGCAGCTTCCGGTGTGCACACGGCGCTGGTCATGGCGACCCCGCCCGATGAAGCCCCGCAGTTTTACTTTACGAGACTCGCTTATACCGAAGACGGCAGTCGTGGCTGGGGGCGTTCGGTCGGCCGGAACTATCGGTGTCCTGAATTCGGCGGCGGCAATTTCTTCCCACCGCAGGGAAACGGTTGGTCGATGGATTCACCCGGAGCCGACTGCAAGTTCATGGGCGGCATTCATCGTCTTACCGGACTGGATGTGTATCCGAACCCGAACATGGTTGAAGTCCTCGATGATGCCCTATTCAAGTTTCCTTACGCGTACGTGGTGGAACCCGGTGGAATGGATCTATCCGAAAATGAAGTCGCTCAGCTTCGCGAGTACCTGCTGCGAGGTGGGTTCATTCACGCCGACGACTTCTGGGGACTCGATGAGCTGCGCAATTTCCAGTACCAGATGAAACGGGTTTTTCCGGAATACGATTTCGAAGCGCTCAGCCCAACCGACAGAATCTTCCACACGTTCTTCGACATTGACGAAGTGATCCAGATTCCGGGCCAGGATGCGGGTTGCTTCGGCGGCCCAACGTACGAACGTTACGATGACAAGGATCCGCGCATCTACGGTCTGCGCAATGATCGCGGCCGTCTCATCATCGTCGCCACGTACAACTCCGATCTCGGCGACGCGTGGGAATACATGGATCTTCCGTGTTATCCCGCGAAGTACTCCGGGCAGGCT
>DASTBJ010000487.1:0-2698 GCA_035712125.1 Terriglobia bacterium | reverse complement strand
CGCTTTCATTAACCCGGACCTCGAGTTGCGGGATTTCGACCCCTCTGAAACCTGCGAGCTGAAAATGAATACGGTAGATGCCGGCAGCCAGATTGGTTACTACGTAATTGCCGGATTCATCCGTCAAGGCCTCGCGGCGCCGGTTTGTGTCTCGTTCGATGGCGACAACTGAGACACCCGGAAGCGACGCGCCACTCGGATCGGTGATGAAGCCGACGAGAGTACCGGTCGTCGTCTGAGCGTACGCTGCAGCGAGGTGCAGGAGTAGAAATATGAAAGTTAGTTTGATTGTTCGCGGCACAAGGGCTGTCATCCTACCGGAATTGGGTGTGCAAAGAATAGCGTGAACTGGCTAGAGTTCAAGCGGGCAAACGTTTTTTGAAGGTGGAGTGCTCCAGCCGTTATACGACACATGTGAATTTTAAACTTTGCATAATAAAGTACTTCTCATATAGTCGCGCTGCCATGCGAATCCCGGATGTTTTCCGTATTGCCCCAGAACTGGCAGATCTGCCGCGCCCCGCCAGTGTTCGCAACCGTCACGCCCTGTTGATCAATCCTTTTTACCCGAAGGATCCGCATGCGAGTTTCGGCAAGCATGTCTTGACGCCGACACTGGCATTGACGAGCATCGCGGCCGCCACGCCGTCGAACTGGACCGTGCAGTACTGGGATGAAAATCTTCTTCAGGGAGCGCCGCCTTGCGAACCGTTTCCCGAAGTTGTCGGCATTACGGTGCACCTGACGTTTGCCGCGCGCGCGTTCGCGCTGGCGAAGTGGTATCGCGAACGTGGCTCCAAGGTTGTTATGGGAGGCCTTCACGTGCTGTCCTCTCCCGAGGAATGCGCGCCTCACGCGGATGCGCTTGCGGTCGGGGAAGGTGTGCAGTTGTGGGGCGATATTCTTCGCGACGTGGAAAGTGGACGTCTCCGGCGCCGTTACGATGGAAGTTACTTGCGGCCCTATCGCGATGAGCCGGCGCCGAGGAGAGAGTTGCTCCCTCGCCGCCAGTTTCTGACAACGTCCAGCATGATTGCCACGCGGGGCTGTCATAACCGATGCGGCTTTTGTTATCTGTCTACCGATGGTCTGCATATGCCGTATCTGATGCGGGACCCGGAACAGATTGCCGCGGAGTTCGAAGCGGATGGTCAACCGTACGGCGTATTCACCGACAACAACCTGGGTTCGCGGCCCGAATACCTCAGGGCCCTATGCCAGGCACTGCGTCCCCTTCGGAAGATATGGAGCGCGGCGATCACGATTGACGTCACCGACAATCCGACACTTGTGCGTGACATGGCTCTGGCCGGCTGTACGGCAGTGTTTATCGGATTTGAATCGTTACTCGCGGATAACATCACGGACGCGCGGAAGAAGAGTCCGCGGCCTGACGACTATGCCCGGCGTGTCAGAATCCTTCACGACAACGGCATCCAGGTGAACGGCAGTTTTGTGTTCGGTTTTGATCACGACCAGAGGGACGTGTTCGCCGGCACGGCAGAGTGGATCGAGCGAAATCGACTGGAATGCGCCACGTTTCACATCCTCACGCCTTACCCGGGAACGCCGCTCTTCCGGCAAATGGAGACCGAAGGCCGGCTGCTCCACAAGAACTGGTCGCTTTACGATACCGCACACGTCGTCTTTCGCCCGAAAAGCATGTCTGTGGATGAACTGGCGACGGGGTACGCGTGGTCCTACAGACGGCTGTTTTCTTCCGCATCGATCTGGAAACGCCGCCCTGAGGACCCGGCAGCGGTGCTGCCGTATCTCGGAATGGCCTACCTTTACAAACGGTCGAACTGGTTGTGGCACTATCTCATCCGCTACCGTCTGACCGGAATCGTGTGGCGGCCACTCGTCGAATGCACACGAATCCGTCACCTGGCTTTCCGGGAAAAACTGGCCCGGCGCACGACAGGGAATTCGCGCGCCGCGACTGTTCTGCCTGCGGGCGTTTAGCCGCTTGCCTATAGACGTGTCGAAACTATTTCTGAGAACACCGAGGCATAAGCCCCGGCGATTAGCCCTCGTCGACGAACGTCATCGACTCCCAGGATTCAAGCAAGGTATGTTCAGCAGGAAATTCCCGATCCTTCTGTCCAACCATCGCCCGTTTCCGCGCTACGGCCAGAATGTGGAGTTTTGCGAGGGTAAGGTTATTTTTCTCGAAACGAAAGTACATCTCATGTGCACCGTCGAAAATCGTTGCACACCAGTCGACATTGGATTCGCTCCACAGGTGGATCTGGAGTCCGTAGGCGTCGCAACTAAAACCGTGTTTTGCCTTGCACAGCGTCGGCAATCTCATCTTAGGAAACCCTCCATGGTTCCAAAACAGCACCCTAACACGGGGACAAGGGGCGTCTGTATCCTGTGCGGCGCCTGGCTTTTCCTAAAACACCGCCCCAACGGGTGGGAGGAAGTTCCTCCACCGTAACAGCCCTGCGTTGCAGGGTTTAGGACAACCTGGTTCCGGTCGAATCTGCTTGCCTGAAAACTCGTCCCGCCTCTAGACTCCTCTTCACCCTTTAGTTGTCCCGCCATCCTGAAATTTTCATGCTTTTCAAAACTCGGAGTGCTTCTGTCTATGGCATCGAGGCTCATCTTGTCGATGTGTCGGTCTACCGACGTTTTCATCACCGGGGCCGAACCACCGGTTGGATGAGTAGCGCCAAGACGATCAAGAATCAAA
>DASTBJ010000486.1:0-3589 GCA_035712125.1 Terriglobia bacterium | reverse complement strand
AACGCGAGTGACGACGTGCCATAAGCCGTAAAACGAGATGGAATCGTGTGAATCCCGTAAGAGGCTTTGTATTCTCGCCGCCTCCGAATTGGCTTCATCCAGGTCACCTCGAGACACATGTAGGAGCATCAAGGTGTCCCGCAGAGCGACTTCCGGTCCGCCACCATGTCCACCGCGATGCCGTTGCGCCTCCAATTCTTCGTGAAGCCATCGAAGCGCATCGGAATGCCGAGTTTGCGCAATGAGCAGGTGTCCCAAGTTGGTGGCGATGGCCAACGACGCCGAAGCATCTCCAGTCCTGTTGACGCTGTCTACCAGTTTGAGCGAGAGCTCTAAAGCGCGGCCTAAATCGCCTTGTTGTGCCGTCAAGGCCGCTTCCGTTAGTCCAACGTTGACCATCAGCGCGTGATCGTCGACGGTGGCTAGCAACTCTTGGGCAATACTCAAATGCCGGCGGGCTTTTCTGAAGAGCCCCAACTTTGCCGCCAGCTCTACCAAGTACATCTGGAACTTGGTTGAGAGAACCGGATCGGCTGCGCGATGGACTTGACGACGGAGTTGATTCACTTCCGACGTAGCGTGGTAGGGTCCTATCCACCGAATCCTGTCTCGAAACATGCTAATCCGGAGATTGCAGGCCGCTACGTGAGCACCATGCGTCTCAGCCAGACGAATTCCGTGCTCGTATTCCTCCGTTCCCAGTCCGTGTCTACCGATCACGAAATAGGAATGTCCAAGTGCGTGTCTAAGTTTGCAGCCGTCCGTCACAGTAAGCCCACGCTCCTTGAGCAGCTCCTGTCCGGCTAATATCGCCTTCTTGACGGCGCCCGTACGTTCGAGCAGCTGTGTTCGAAGTACTTTTTCTTCGACGGACAGCGCTCGTTGCGCGCTGGATTTCTCGAGGATATTGAGCGCCCGGCCATAGAACCCGGAAGCGTACAAAGAGTGTGGATCTGCCGGGTGAGGCGCAGAGGGATGGCGGCTCATTTCAACCAAGCCGAATAGTTGGGTGCCGCTAGTGGACCAGAGGCTTCCCCTGTGTCGGCTGAAGTTCGGGTGGAATTGTCAATCCCAACGCCTCTCGAAGTTGCAGCGAGTTCGTGATTTCTACGACGCGAATGTCGGCCTGCCGCAGATTCTTGGTCGAATTGGGCGCGAGGCCTGCCGATACGAGCACGTCAAACGGTGCAGTGATCAGCATTTCCGCAGCCGAGAGGCGAAGCATGTGACCGCTTCCGTTCGTCGCGGTCGAGATTGCGCGCTGCAGAACAGTTTGGAAAGCGCGTTGCTTTGATGGATCAAGGAAACTGTCAGTCCAGCTTACCAGGACGATCGCAAGGCGATCCGTTTGATGCCGGTCGGTCCACTGCGAGCGGCTGGAGATTAGGGAGTCTATTACGGAATACAACGCCTCCCTTTCGCTCTTGCCAGTCGCGTCAATCGCGGCGATTTCGTCATGCGCGATCGACAAGGAGAGTGCCGTCGCAAGCATTGGAGCTACTGATTGGATTAGCAGACGCTGTTCGACACTGATCTCTTCACCAGTAGCGCAGTAAAGAGTGAGCGTGCCAATCAAGACATCGCTATCGAGTAGCGGCACACTTGAGCCAAGCGTGAGACCTGTCCGTGTCGCCAATGCAGAGGAAAGATCTAAGGTCGCGTCGGAGTTCCAAATGGGTGTTCGGTGAGCTGCAACCCATCCGGACAGTTTTTCACCCAACGGAATCTCTGGCTCCTCGATCAGGTCGGCCAGCTGCTTATCCGCGTACAGGCACTTAATTGCTTGCCCGTTTTCCGTAACGCCATAAAGCGCCACGGCCGAAAAAGTCGCCAGTTTGCCCAATTGCCTCGACACGATTAGCCCGAGATCTTCCGTCGAGATTCCTTTCGGAGATGACTTGATTGACTTGATCAGAGTCAAGGCTCTGAGCGGCACACGCTCATCAACTTCTACAGGTGGCCCGGCCGTTGATTCTTGCGCGATCCTCAATTTGGTCGCAATTGTATCTATAGCCTCTTTCTCCGCGTCGTCGCTCTCTGCGAGCTCGGAAAGTTCTGCCTGAACTTCAATGAATTTGTCGACGATCATCGGGTCGTACAACGAGCCGCGGCGCTGAACGAGAATTGCAGTCGCGTCTTCAACGGAGAGCTTGGGGCGATAGGGTCGATCAGAGGTCAATGCGTCAAAGCAATCAACGACGGACAAGATGCGGGCGCCCAACGGGATTGCGACGCCCTTAAGGTTGTCCGGGTAACCAGAACCATCCCATGCTTCGTGGTGATGCCGCACGATGGGTACCACGGGATATGGAAACTGAATGGAGCCAAGGATTTCGGCGCCAATATGGGCGTGTTGCTTCATCACGTCGAATTCGTTCGATGTCAGGCGACCGGGCTTGTTCAATATGAATTCCGGAATCGCCAGTTTACCCATGTCATGAAGCAGGGCAGCGGCTTCGATGGCCTTGATCTGTGTTTCGTCCTTAACGCCGACCGCTCTGGCCAGGCCTACCGCCAACCGTTGAACTCGCCGAATATGCCCGTGCGTGATCTGATCCTTCGCATCGATGGCCATGGCGAGGGTTTCAATCGTGGACAAATAGAGCTTGTTCACCTCGAGCAGATGTCTGTTTGCGTCTTCGATTCGACCCATTGACATCTTGTATGTGAGGTAGGAGATCAACAACAGGGGAACGATGATCCCAAGCGTCGTGAAGTCGATTTCTCTGGTATAGGCGACGAGCAGCGCGGCAACCGAAGCGCCACCAAAATAATTGACGCTCAGCCAGAGGAAGTTGTCCCGCCAGACTGGATAGGCCGGTTTTTCGTACTCCAGAGCTATCGCGACTGACACTAGCCAAGTGTTGAGTAGGAAAAAAGCGAGCGTGAACAAGAACAGCGGAAATAGAAGCCGCCCTAAAGGTGCCTGTTCAATCGAGTAAGGTTTTAGACCGGAGACAAAGAAGAAAATCTGTGCCGCTACCCAAATCGAAGTGGCAAGAAGCGAAACGTTGAAGATCACTCGACGGGGCGCCCTGAAGGGGCGGCTCATCCGAAGTGAGATGATCAGCGCGTCCAGTACGACTGTAATCGTGCCCGCTGCCGGTCCAAAAAGCAGAACCGATGCAAACACGAAAGTGTCGGACACCGACAGCCGCGCTTTGATCCTCGGAATGCGGACCGTAAACGAACCGGTCAACACAGTCAGGGCTGCGAGAATTAGCCACTGAAGGCTAACGCTCTGGAACACGAGCTGTCCAAGCGAGAACAGGGCGATCGTCGTGCCGATCGCCGATACGCTCAGGCTGTATACCCGCGCAAGACGGGGCGAGGGATTACTCGTTTCCTGGGCTATCAAGCGCGCTTAGCATAGCGCGCCTTCCGGTTATTCGCCCCAAATGATCAGCTTAGCCATTGCATCTCCTTCGCAGATTTGTGCATTCATGATTCACGGTCGACATCGATCGCCTACGAGCTAGTCGTCGAAAACGAGGCTATCGCCGAAGACGAGGCCATCGCCGAAAACGAGGCCATCGCCGAAGACGAGGCCATCGCCGAACACAAGGCCATCGCCGAAGACGAGGCCATC
>DASTBJ010000485.1:0-3769 GCA_035712125.1 Terriglobia bacterium | reverse complement strand
TCATGGCCGCAAAGAAGAAGCCATTCACGGTATGGACGGCTCAGGAACTTGGTATTCCTGACAGCGACCCGCTGGTGGAGATCCGCGAACTCGTCGTTCCCGAGCGAAAGAGCCGTGTGGAGATCTTGTCGGGAACCCCCGAAGAGTCTGTCACGCTTCTGGTTGAGAAGCTGCGGAAAGAGGCGAAAGTTCTATGAGGATAGCGAACTGATGATTCTTGTAATTACCGAGCACCGCGACGGCAGGGTCACCGCGAATTCAAATGAATTGATTGTCTTTGCGCAGCGCGCGGGGCGGGATCTCGGATTGCCCGTCCAGGCGCTCGTCCTGGGCGCTGACGACGCGACGCTGGAAGCCCTGAAGACGGCCAAAATCGATCGTATTGTCCGGGTGAACGATCCCGGTGTGAACGCGTACGATCCCGACCTTTATGTGCATGCCATAAAAACCATCGCCGCAGAACGCAAACCGGCGTTGATCGTCGCCGGACATACGACTCAGGGAATGGATTTCATGCCCCGGCTGGCTGTCGCGCTCCGAAAACCATTCGTCGCGGGCTGCGTGGAATACGCGAAAGTAGGGGACCACGTCGTGCTGACTCGTCAGGTGTTCAATGCCAAGATGAACCTCAAGGTTCTGCCTCACGGGGAAGGGCCGTACCTGGCAACCTTAGTTGCGGGATCGTATCCGGGGGATGAGGTCGAAACCGGGGGATCTCCTGAGATCGAAAGCGTTTCCGTCGACTTCTCAAAAATATCTGCCCGCCGGCGCCCTCTTGGGACAACTACCACGTCTAAAGGAAATGTCGATCTGGGATCCGCGGCCGTTATCGTGGCCGGAGGGCGAGGGCTGAAGCAAAAGGAAAACTTCAGCTTGATTTCGGAACTTGCTGATGCGCTGGGGGGTGCGGTTGGCGCGTCACGGCCTGTAGTGGATGCGGAGTGGATGCCAAGGGAGTACCAGATCGGCAGCTCCGGGCAGACGGTCGCCCCGAAGCTCTATGTCGCCGTGGGAATCTCCGGCGCCATTCAGCATCTGGTGGGGATGCAGAACTCCCGGTGCATTGTGGCCATTAATAAGGACCCGGAAGCGCCGATTTTCAAGGTGGCGCATTACGGGATTGTTGATGACCTCTTTAAGGTGGTTCCCGCTTTGACCAAGCTCCTGCGGGACTTAAGGGGTTGAAACATCAATTGACTGCGGGTGTTGAGTTTTTTATAGTAGCGCGCAGTCCTAAAGGTCAAAGGTCTGGGCAGGAACTGATTTTAAGGAGGTTAAATGCGGAGAGTTTCGATAGTCATTGCTGTGTGTTTCGTTCTGGCTCTTGCCATTAGTATGGTAGGCCAGGCACGCAACCTGGATGCGATCATGAAAGAGATTGGGCCCCTCTGGACAGGCCAGGGTGGATTGGGTGCTCGTGGTGGTGGTGCATTGGATGCTACCCCTCCGGACACAGCCAAAGTCGCGGCGGACGCAGCGAAGCTCCAGTCTCTCTTTAAGGAAGCTGAAGGCGAGTTCACGAAAATGAAGATGGTCGAGCCTGCGGGTATGGCCAAGAGCATTTCCGAAGCTGCTGGAAAGCTGGCTGCAGAAGCCAAGACCGGTAAAATCGGCGATGCCAAGGCTGCCAAGGCTTCAATCGGCCAGTGCAAAGGTTGCCACGACAAGTATCGTGAAAGCGACGGCGCCGGCGGCTTCAAGCTGAAGATGAACTAGTTCCCATCTGAATCTTAAAAGAAAGGTAAAGGGGCGGATTTTCCGCCCCTTTTCTTTTTTGTATAACCATCTGACCAATTGGGCTGTCTATACAACTGTACAATCCGTCACTCTCCCCCTCCCCGCGGCAGGGAAGCTGCGGGGATTCTTTTGGATCCAAATTAGGCGCGATATGATGTGTCTCATGCAAACCACCCTGTTGGCCCTGGTGCTCGCGGCCGCGGCGCAGGCCCAGACCTTCATTTATCAAAATCCCACGGCGGACCAGGCGATTCGTCGGACCCTCCAGGCGACTTACTCCCTCGATCTTGAAGAAGCACGACGTGCGGCGCGCGAACTCCAGCGGACTCATGCGGACCATCCGGTTGGGTTTCTTCTGGAGGGAGAAACCTACTGGTGGCAGGCTCAAACCGATCCAACGAACGAGAAAATTGAAGATCAGTTTTTTAATGCGCAGGATAAAACCATCGATATCGCTGAGATGGCTCTTAAGGCGAAGAAGTACCCGGCTCTGGAGATCCAGGCTTATCTGGCGTCGGCCTGGGGAAGTAAAGCTCGCTTTCGTCTGACTCAGGACGGTATCGGCTGGAGCACAGTGAATGACGGGCGACGCGCGAAAAACTACGCGCTCGATGTCTTCAAAGCGGATCCGAAATACATCGATATCTTCGTTGGTGTTGGAGCCTACAACTACTTCTCGGGCAGGATTCCCGCTATTCTGAAACCCTTCGCGTTCCTGTTGGGTGCATCGGGCGATGCAGAATTGGGTCTCAAGCAGCTTCGCACGGCGATCGAACAAGGAAGGTACGCGCGGACGGAAGCGAAGATCGTTCTGTTTACGGCCTTGATGAAAGACGGAGCATTCGCAGACTCCTTCAAAATCCTGCAGGGATTGATGTCGGAGTATCCCGGCAATTACGCCTTTTATCCATGGGTAACCCAGTGGTATCTCGAACAGAACAAAATCGCGGATGGGATCGCCTATCTCGAGAAACTCCACGCCGAGAAACTTCCTTCGTTACCGAAACTGGCGCAGTACGCCCTGTTTCAGAAGGCGTGGCTGCAAGCTCACAACAAACGCCCCGAAGAGGCACGCACTACGCTGCGCCGTCTACGAACCCTTGGAACACCGGACCCCGGGCTTGCGCGATCGCTGTCCGAGATGGAGAAGGGTCTGGACTGAGGTTCTTTACCCGCGGCGAATTTCAGAGCCCTGAAACCGGATTTCCATCCGATAGACCTTCTTCACCCGAGATTGAATCAACCCGGTTTTGAGATCGACGCGTTCGGGAACATCAATACGATGGATGTCCACCGCGGCATGGTAACCCCGCTCGGAAAAGACATCGATCAACATCGCCAGAGCGAGAGGGTCGTCGAGCACGCTGTCTTCAGTATTGATGTGCGCCACCCCGGAAATGGCGTGGCGGAGAATGATGGGCATCATCTTCTTCTCGATGAAAGTGACGACCTTCTCCAGCAGTTCTCCGTGCTCGAGGGCATAGCTGTCCAGGCGATGCACAAGTTCCTGACGAGCATGAACAGTGATCGAACTGGCGACGGGGATAGCGCGAAGCTTGTCGACGGTGTCCGGGTCTAGTTCCAGCGTGGATTGGTACTCCAGCTCCTTCAGGATATTTTGTTCGACGGCTCCGATCGATCCCTGGGCATTGATGAAATGATAGTAAAAGATCTCCTTCAGGGATTGCAGCGCCTCCCAGGTCTGCTCCTTGAACGCTTCATACCGTCGCCGCGCCAGCGTCTCATCATGGTCTGTCGGCCTGTCCTCGCGCAGAGGACCGACTCCGGTCCTCCGAACCTTTTCGTTATGGACGAGCGTTTCCCGCCCGCGCTTGAGCTGCCGTGCAATCGACTCGGCCTCATCGACGAACAAAACCATAATGTGAACCGTTGGATGCCTAAAATGAATCCGCAGCGGCGTGTCGTAAAACTCGCGCCGCAATTCGTGCATCTTGTCGATTAAAAGCTTCAGACATTCCACCTGAACGTTCGTCCGCGGAAACCCGTCGATGATGACACCGTGCTGGTACTG
>DASTBJ010000484.1:0-2810 GCA_035712125.1 Terriglobia bacterium | reverse complement strand
GTCGGGATAGAGAGGTTTGAAATTCCCGGGCTGGGTTTCGATGGTTTTCAGGACCGCACTGCCGAGATCTGTAGCCCCTTCACCCCCTCGCGCCCAGTGATCAGACACGACGCACTGAGCCTCGAGCTTGTCGCACAAGGCCTTGAGGGTGGACATTTCTCCTGGTGTGTCTGCGCTGAAGCGGTTAATGCAGACCACAACCGGAATACCGTACTTGCGGACGTTTTCGATATGACGGCCGAGATTCGCAAACCCTTTTTCAACCGCCGCAACGTTCTCTTTGCCGAGATCGGCTTTCGCGACTCCTCCATGCATCTTGAGAGCGCGCACCGTGGCGACGATAACGGCGCAGTCCGGCTTGAGCCCGGCCTTTCGACACTTGATGTCGAAAAACTTCTCCGCGCCGAGGTCGGCTCCAAAGCCCGCCTCTGTCACCACGTAGTCCGCCAGTTTCAATGCAGCTTTCGTAGCCACAACGGAATTACATCCATGAGCGATGTTTGCGAAGGGTCCGCCATGCACGAGCGCGGGGTTGCCCTCGATGGTCTGGACAAGATTTGGTGCAAAGGCGTCCTTCAATAGTGCCGTCATCGCGCCAGCCCCTTGTAGTTCCGCCGCCCGGACATACTTTTTGTCGCGCGTCTGGCCGACAACCATGTTGCCCAGTCGACGTTTCAGGTCAGCAAGATCGTTCGCCAGGCAGAACACAGCCATGACCTCAGAAGCCGCAGTGATATCGAATCCATCCTCACGAGGAAAACCGTTGGCGACCCCGCCGAAAGCGATGGCCAACTCCCGCAGGGCGCGGTCGTTCATGTCCATAGCGCGGCGCCACAGAATGCGGCGGACATCCAATCCGAGGCTATTGCCTGAATAGACGTGATTGTCGACGAGCGCTGCGAGCAGATTGTTGGCGACGCCTATCGCATGGAAATCCCCGGTAAAGTGGAGGTTAATGTCCTCCATGGGAAGGACTTGCGCGAATCCGCCGCCGGCCGCACCGCCCTTGACACCGAAACACGGCCCCAGGCTCGGCTCCCGCAGACAAATGATGGCTCGCTTGCCGAGCTGGTTCAGGGCGTCTCCCAGGCCCACAGTTGTTGTGGTTTTGCCCTCTCCGGCCGGGGTCGGGGTAATGGCCGTAACGAGAATGAGTTTGCCATTTGGCCGGGTATCCAGGGTCCGGAGGTAATCCAGTGAAATCTTGGCTTTATAGTGCCCGTAAAGGAGAAGATTTTTCGCGTCAATCCCGAGTTTCGACTTTGCGACATCCAGAATCGGACGAATCGTCGCTTCCTGCGCAATCTGGATGTCGGTCTTAGGGTCTAAGTGTTGATTATGCATGCAGCAGGTGAGACTAGCACAAATCTCAGAGCAGAGTTTCGTCCAAAGCGGCAGGCGCTGCAACTTCAGCCGGCGGGCCAACGGCACCTTCCAGGAACTGGACAAACTCATCGCGGGAGCCACGGAAGAAGTGGCGGATAACTCCTAATACAACGGCATCACGAACATCTGAGAATTCGACTTTTGGCTGATAGAAGTGCGCCTTGGCTCGAAGCGTCCGATCCAGAAAACCTTTTAGATACAGCCTGTGCATGACGGTCATCACGGTCGTATACGCCAGAGGGCGCTCGTCGTGAATTGCGATCTGCACATCCTTGACCGTGATCGGACTTCGGCGCCAGACAACCTTCATGATGTCCAATTCCAGCGGAGTCAGCGCCAGAGAACTATTCCGGGTCTGAACTGTTTCTTCGGTCTTCAATAAGCTCCACCATCTCGCGGCCGCCCTGCTTGCCGGGAGCGTGCAAAGGAATCGAGCGGACGCGGAATTTCACGAGCCGGCGTGGTAACTGCACTTCGATCGTGTCGCCGACACGCACTTCGCGCGCTGCCCGCGCTTCGGTGCCATTGATGGTGACGCGGCCCGCCTCACACATCTCCTTGGCTAAAGTGCGCCGCAGAACAATCCGGCTCCACTTTAGAAAGAGATCGAGACGCATCAGGTCCAGTTTTTGGGGAAATCAGGGATTTGTCGTTGCGGCGGCCTTCCCACCCTTCGGACGTGCGCCAGTGTCCTCGTATCCGGGCTTAACCTCGACAAAGCCACTTTCGCGCAACTCCAACAGGAACGCGCGAACCTTCTCGGGGGCGGCCTTACTCAGTAATTCGTAGCGGATAAATCCCTGGGCAAGCTCGAAACTCAGAATGCCACCGTTGTGTTTGTCGGTGACTTTGAAAAATGTAAAGGCGTCGTTGAACTCCACAATGTTCGATACCTGCCCTTTTTCGAGCCCTTCCAGAGCCTTAGCGATCTCTTCGTTGACCTGTTCCCTCAGATTGCCGGCGACAAAGCCCATGTCGCCACCCTTTTCGGCCGTGGCGACTTCCGAGTACTTTTCGGCGACTTCCCCGAACTCGTCGCCCCTTTTGACTGCGGCGAAGGCGTCGTCGATCTTTTTCCGTTGCGTCGCCACCTGATCGGGTAGCCGGCGATCGACGAGAACGGTGATCTCGGAGATCCTGATACCGGCAGGCCTGTCGAATTCCTTGTTGTGTTCGTCGTAATATTTCCGCATTTCCTCGCTCGTGACGGCCATGCGCCCGTAGACCTCATGCTCGATCACTTCCTGAGTGAGAAACTTCGTGCGGATGTCGTTCTTGAATTCTTCCAGATCTCCATAGTCTTTGATGATGGCCTTCTCGAGATCTTCCCTGGTGGCGAACTTTCTCTCCACGCGGAGATCTTCCAGAGTCTTCTCCACGTCCTGATCGGCGTTGAGGCCGGCCTCCTTGGCAATCTGCAGCAG
>DASTBJ010000483.1:0-3138 GCA_035712125.1 Terriglobia bacterium | reverse complement strand
AAGCGTCACCGTTCGGCCCACGATCGGGATGCGATACTCGACATTGAGGATGCCCTGCGTATCGCCGCCGACATACACGATATCGTCAAACGGGACCGGCATAGTTCCGCCGGTCTCCGGATCGAGCTTTCCGACAGTTCGCGTCAGGAAGGATATCGGACCCAGGGACCGAAAGTCGAATCCGCGGATGTCGAAATCGCCGCCCGGGTAAAACCGCTCATAAAAGGGCACCGAGGTGTTCGCAAATCCTCGGATATGCGAGGCGAGCAGACGCACCGCAAAGACATGCTGCCGCTTCGTATGAGGTCTGAAGAAGCGGAACTCGGTGGTCGGCCGTATGAAGTTTGTATTTCCTCCGAGAAGCCCGCCGTTGTATTCGAAGGTCAGGCTGACCGCCCTTCCCCGAGTTGGGTAATACGGATTGTCTACTGTGCTGTAGTTGAAACTGGGGATCAGCTTTCTCGTCTTGTATTCACCGAAATCTTGGGCTTCCTGATTGAAACCGACCTGCTGCCCCTCGTTGGTCCGAATGTTACTGAAGTACGCCTGGGTGGCCGGGTTTACGGCCTCTGTTCTCGAATTATCCAGTTGGAATGTCAATCCAACTCTGGAGGCAAATTTGAATGGATGGCTCCCGTAAATGCTGAACCCGTCGCGGGCCTGCTGGAAATTCAGGCGTTCCTCGAAGCCAAGTCCGGTGGGCAGGTCATCGGGGTCGAGCCCATACAACTCGCGCGCCTGGTCATACTTGTAGTTGCTGTGGAAAACGTTAAAGCCGAGCGACAGCGGACGATCCAGAAAATAAGGCTCGGAAAATCCGAGCATGATGTTG
Organism: Terriglobia bacterium; assembly: GCA_035712125.1. Taxonomy (GTDB): domain Bacteria; phylum Acidobacteriota; class Terriglobia; order 20CM-2-55-15; family 20CM-2-55-15; genus DASTBJ01. The sequence continues at coordinate 2,306 of DASTBJ010000483.1, read as the reverse complement.
GACTGACGCGTCCCCGCCTGGACGTTCACGCTGAGAGTCTCGCCGAAGCCAAGGAAGTTGTTTGTTTCGTAATTACCACCGATAAAACTTCCACCGATTCCGGACACACCGCCGGTGAACCCAATCGTATTGCGGCTCTTTTCCTGCACCTTCATGGTCACATTCACTTTGGGTTCGTCGTGGTTCGCATCGATCTTCGCGTCTTCTTCCTTGATCTCTTCGAAGTACCCAAGCTGATTCAACTTCATCCGGGCCAGATCCCATCGGTAGGAGTCGAACAGGTATCCTTCGACGAGAGGAACTTCACGGCGAATTACCTTGTCTCGTGTGGTCGTATTGCCTGCGAAATTGATACGGTCCACAACGTACTGCTTGCCTTCATCGACAGTCACGGTCAGGTTGACGAGTTTCCTTTCCTCATCGAAATCCTGTTGCGGCGTCGGGATGAAGTTGATGTACCCGAGGCGCCCGTATCCTTTCTTGATTTGATCAAAGCTTTCGCGCAACAGGGTTTCGTTGTAGACGTCACCCTTCTTCAGAGCCAGCGCGTTCTGCACGACTTCTGGGGCAAGCGCAGTAACCCCGTTTACGCGTACCTCGCCGACGTGATACTGGCTGTTCTCTTCGACTTTCAACGTGACATCGAGGCGCGTCGTTGATTTGTTCCACATTGGAACCGGGATACCCCACGGCGGTGGCGGCTTGACAAAAGGCAGCGTTCGACTAATGTTCTTTTCCTTCTCCAAGACAATTGGATCCGAAATATTTACCCGAACGTATCCTTTTTCAGCATAGAGGGTTCGGACATTATTCAAGTCGTATGCGAGCTTTCCCTCGTGAAACGCATCTTTCCCATTGAAGCCAGTCAGAGGTCCGGCCTCTTTGACCAGTTTCATCGACTTCTTCAACTCGGAATCGGTGAAGACCGTGTTGCCCTCGAAGTTGATTGAGTCGATTTTGATCTTAGGCCCCTCGGTGACGTTGAACGTCACGAGCACGCTGTTCGGTGGCACTTTCTCGGTCGCAACGTCGACCTCGGCCTTCTGCCGTCCCTTCTCGGCCAGCATGGCCTTGATGATCATCTTCGCTTTTTGAACGCGGGTTTCGTCGTAGGGCGTGCCCTGGGTTAACGTTGCCTTCTTCTCGCTGAGGCCCTTGAGAACGTCGGAGGTCTGAATGCTCGACAATCCCTTGTACTCGACGTTGCGGATGGTGGGCTTTTCCGAAACGTGGAAGACGAGAATCACATGACCCGGCGTCGTCTCTTCCACTTCGACCCAGATGTCGTCGAACTGTTCCCGGCCGTAAAGCGCGCGGACGTCCCGGGCAACGAGTGCGCGATTTAACGGGTCTCCCCTTCTGCTTTGGATGACGTACCTTAACGAGGCCGAACTGTTCTGTTGTTTTCTGTTTCCCCGGACCTGGATGTCATCAATGATGGGGGAGTTGACGGTGGCGGGAACTTGCAGCCATAGCGCCAACAACAGGGAAACAAGCTTCATTCAATTGCCTCCGGGGGGATTCTACTATAACGAGCGGGGTATTAGACCTGTGTCCGGGAAAACAGATAGGACGACGGGGAATTTTTGGTGGCCGTTGTCGCCCCGAAAATCCCCGTCGGCCTTCCTTCACATGGTCAGCGGTACGCCGACTTCCTCGCGGTCGGCTGCACGGTACCAGAGTTGTGTACCTTCCAGATAAACCTCGACATTGGCGATCTCTTTGAGGTGTCCCTGGATCAAAGCCTCCGAAAGCGGATCCTCTATATAGCGCTGGATCGCCCGGCGCAGCGGACGGGCGCCGTAGTTCTTGTCCTTGCAGGCCTTATCGAGAATCCACTGCTTGGCCTCTTCCGTTACGCTCACGTTGAGACGCTTGTGCGACAGATTCTGATTCAGCTGAACGACCATAAGGTCCACGATCTTGCCAAGGTCAGCGTTGGTCAGGGAGTTGAAGATGATGATCTCGTCCAACCGGTTAATGAACTCCGGATTGAACAGGCGCTTCACTTCCTGCATCACGGCGTCTTCCATCTTCTGAGCCGTGCTTTCCTCGCTCGGTCCCTGGAATCCCAGGCTTGTGTGCTTGCTGAGGAAGCGGGCGCCGATGTTCGACGTCATGATAATGATCGTGTTCTTGAAATCGATCGTGTTGCCCAGGCCATCGGTGAGATGACCATCTTCGAAGACCTGCAACAGGATGTTATAGACATCCGGATGGGCCTTTTCGATTTCATCCAGGAGGATTACCGAATACGGGTTGCGTTTCACACGCTCCGTGAGTTGCCCGCCCTCCTCGTATCCGAC